>NZ_DGMV01000050.1:185896-192813 GCF_002388575.1 Marinimicrobium sp. UBA4509 | reverse complement strand
TAAGCGAAGCGCATCCGCCGTCAACCGCAGGGTCCGAGCGCAGCGGCAAAACCCGCATCCACCGTCACCCCAATCTCTATTTTTAACTTAACTCACTGATTCATAAGGTTTTTATGCTAAGGCAAGGGAACTTTTCAGGGCTTGGCAGTCTAACCCTGCAGTGCTACACTCAATGTCCAAAAATTCTCAGGAGGTAAGTGAATGAGCACTAGCCTGATGCCGGCCGGGGTACTGTCTCCCGGTGGAAACTTAAATGCCTACGTTCAGGCTGTCAGCGCCTTCCCGGTTTTGGCCGCGGAAGAGGAGCAGAAGCTGGCGGAGGACCTGTATTACAACGGCAACCTCGAGGCGGCGCGTCACTTGGTGATGTCGCACCTGCGCTTTGTGGTACACATCGCTCGTTCTTACAACGGTTACGGCCTGCCCCTGGGGGATCTGATCCAGGAGGGCAACGTTGGCTTGATGAAGGCGGTCAAGCGGTTCAACCCGGAGAAGGGCGTGCGTCTGGTGTCCTTTGCGGTGCACTGGATCAAGGCGGAGATTCACGAGTTCATTCTGCGCAATTGGCGCATTGTGAAAGTGGCTACCACCAAGGCCCAGCGCAAGCTGTTCTTCAACCTGCGCGGTGCCAAAAAGCGCCTGGCGTGGCTGAACAACGATGAAGCCGAAGCGGTGGCCGAGGATCTGGGCGTTGATGTCAAGCACGTGCGTGAGATGGAAGGACGTCTTTCCTCTTACGATGCGGCCTTCGATGCCGGTGAAGAAGACGATGATGACAGCCATTACGTGGCCCCGGTCCACTACCTCGAAGACAAGCGGTACGATCCCGCCACCCAGTTGGAAGACGCCAACTGGGAGGAAAACAGCGTCAATAACCTGGAAAAGGCGCTGGAAACCCTGGACGATCGAAGCCGGGCGATTCTGCAGCGGCGCTGGCTGAGCGAAAGCAAGGCCACCCTGCACGAGCTGGCCGATGAGTACGGCGTATCCGCCGAGCGCATCCGTCAGTTGGAGAAGAACGCCATGAAGAAGGTGAAAACTGCCATACTGGCTGCCTGATCAAGCGCTACCAATGGCCCTCGAAAAAGCCGCGCCTCGCGCGGCTTTTTTGTGTAACTGAACTTTTTATGGGGAGCGGTGCGCTATGGCGGCTGTGTTTTTGGTGTTGGCCGCGTTGTTTGGTCTGCTATCGGTCATGCTCGGCGCCTTCGCCGCCCACGGGCTGAAAGCCCGGCTACCGGCGTCCGCCCTGTCGGCGTTTGAGACCGGGGTTCAGTATCAGATGTACCACGCTCTGGCGCTGCTGGCGGTGGTTGCGCTGCTGCGCTGGTTCGGCCCGACGCTCTCCCTGCTGACCGCCGGTTGGACCTTTGTCCTCGGGGTGTTGCTGTTCTCCGGTAGCCTCTATGGGTTGGCTCTGGGCGGTCCGCGCTGGCTGGGGCCGGTGACACCTCTGGGTGGCCTGTGTTTCATGGTGGGCTGGGTCCTGTTGCTGGCGGTGGGCATTCGGGCCCTGAAAACCTGAGGCGACCTGGGAAGCCTCAACTCATTCGACGATAGTGGAATTCATGACTGAACAAGATGACAGCCGGCTGATGATTCGCCCGGAGTACAAACCCAAGGCCATTCGAAGCTACGTGATTCGGGCCGGGCGGATTACCGAGGGGCAGCGGGCGGCCTTTGACGATTGCTGGCCCCGTTACGGGCTGAGCCTTCACGATGGACGATTGGATCTGGAGGCCACTTTTGGCCGCGTGGCCCCTCGGGTGCTGGAAATCGGTTTTGGGATGGGAGATTCCCTGCTGGCCATGGCACAGCAGGAACCGGACAAAGACTTTATCGGCATCGAGGTGCATCCGCCCGGCGTGGGGCGACTCATCAAAGGCGCCGCCGATGCCGGGCTGGATAACCTCCGGGTGTATATGGCGGACGCCATTGATGTGCTGGATGACTGCATCCCGGAGGGCGGCATCGATCGCTTTCAACTGTATTTCCCCGATCCTTGGCACAAAAAGAAACACCATAAACGGCGTATCGTACAGCCGGCTTTTGTCGAAAAGGTGCGCACCAAGCTCAAGCCCGGCGGTATTTTTCATCTGGCGACGGACTGGCAGAATTACGCCGAGCATATGCAGGCGGTGATGGAGGCGGCTCCGGGGTTCACCAATGCGGTGGCACCGGGGCAATACGCGGAGCGTCCCGACTACCGCCCCATCACCAAATTTGAACAGCGCGGTGCCCGTCTGGGGCACGGTGTGTGGGATTTGTTGTACCGGGCCCCGGCCTCTGAGTAGCGGCCCGGGAATGGCCGGCAGACCCCGCCAAACGTGACCCTGGTCGCGATTCCGGAGGGGTTTCGGTTTCAATTCCGGGGCAGAGACGGTATGCTCGCCGAGCGTTTTTTCCGCGAGCGGAATTTACCTTGGCATAATAGTGTCATAACCATCGGTTACAAGGCCTCTTGCGCTTTGGCGTCTTTTTCCTGGCCTGACTGATCTGGGGTACAATCCGTGGTCGTGGCCGGATAAGAATAAAACCATCGTGGCGCAGGCAGATCGCCAGTGGTAGCGCGTTCGAGCGTGCGTGGAGTAGTCAATTGTCGAACACAGAAAGGAAACACAATCCGTCGGCATCCGCAGGGACCGACTGGCGCAGTGAACGACTGGCCGAGTGGCTGCGTCAGGGTGGCGTATGGCTGGCTCGGGTGCCGTCCGGTGTCTGGCGTTTTGGTGCCAAATTTCTCATTGTCCTGTGGCTCAGCTACACCCTGGCCCAACTGCTGTGGGTACTGATACCGGCGCCGGAGATTCCCAAAGCGCAAGTGGCGCCGAATGCGGTGACCTCCGAGCGCAGTGGCGGCTCGGCCAGAGCCGTGGATATCGCGGCGCTGGCGTCACTCAATATCTTTGGAGAGGCCTCGGCCGACGAGGAGCCCGGTGCGTTGGACGGGGAAGCCGCGGGTCCCGCGAGCGGCCCCAGTATTGAGGATCAGGCGGTAGATACCGACCTTAAGCTGGTACTGCGGGGCGTGATGGGCAGTAATGACGAGACCGCTGCCCGTGCGATCATTGCCGATGGCAAAGACCAGGCGATATATGCGCCCGGTGACGAGTTGCCGGTGCGAGGCAGCGTGACCCTGGAAAAGGTACTGCCCCTGCGGGTCATCCTGAACAACGCCGGGCGCTACGAATCTCTGTGGCTCTATACCGACGACGACTGGAGCAGCAGCCTCGCTGCCAGCCAACCAGTGCCCGATACCCCGGGGCGCAGCTGGGAGGGCGACGAAGAGCCGGTCTACGATACCCCGGCGGAGACGCCCGGTAACACCGGGGAAGCGCCGCAGGAGGAGCTTGAAGACGCCGCCGATGAGGTTGCCGCACGGGTGGGCAGCCAGTCATTGTCCGATGTGGTGTCCATGAGTATTCACCGGGAGAACGGTCAGATCGTCGGGTACAAGATCCGCCCCGGTCGGGATCGGCAACTGTTTGATTCACTTGGCCTGCAGGCCGACGACGTGGTCAAGGCGGTCAATGGGGTTGAACTCACCAGCCCGCAGCGCGTCATGGAAATTTATCGCGAAATGGGTGATGCCCGTTCCGCCAGCCTTCTGATTGACCGGGATGGCCAGGAAGTCTCAATCGACATCGAGCTCGAATAACAGCGAGGAAGACCAGTGAAAGTGTGTGTGCAACGTCTGGCAGGAACTCTAGCAGCGGCTCTGTTCTGCGTCAGCCTCAATGCCTGGGCGCAGCAGACCTGGACGGTGAACTTCAAGGACACCGACATCCAGGAAGTGATCAAGTTCGTTGCGGATGCCACCGGCAAGACCATCCTGGTGGACCCCAAAGTGCGGGGCCAGGTGCGGGTCATGTCCCAGGACGCGGTCAATAAAGAAGAGCTGTACGAGCTGTTCCTGTCCATGATGGATGTGCAGGGGTTCACCGCTGTTGAGAATGGCAATGTGGTGCGTATCGTTCCCAACCGGGACGCCCGGTCGTTGCCGGTCCCCACGGACCTGGGCTCCAACCCGCTCGGGGATGACACCTACGTGACCCAGGTGTTGAAGCTGGAAAATATCAGTGCCTCCAAGGTACTGCCTACCCTTCGTCCGCTGGTTCCCCAACACGGCCACCTGTCCGCCTACGATCCCAGCAATGCCATCATCGTCACCGACACCCGCTCCAATATCCTTCGGTTGAAAGAAATCATTTCCCAGATTGATCAGTCCTCTGTGGTGGAAACCGAGCTGATCGAGCTGGAGTTTGCGCTGGCCGAAGACGTGGCCCGCGCCGTGACCCAGATTGAAAAGCCCGGCGCCGGAGACGGCGGTCAATCCGAACTCACCGTGGTGCCGGACAACCGGATCAACGCGGTGCTGGTGCACGGCGATGATCTCCAGCGCGAACGCATTCGCCAACTGGTTGAGCGTCTGGACCGGCCGCGCACCAAAGACAGTAATGTTCGGGTGGTCTATCTCAAGTACGCGAAAGCGGAAAATGTGGCGCAAGTGCTCAACGGCGTGATGCAGAACATCGCCCGTTCGGAAGAGGGCGGCAACAACAATGCCCGTCGTCAGGAGACCAATGTCCAGGCCGATGAAGACACCAACTCCCTGCTGATCACCGCCAACAGCGATACCATGGAGTCACTGCTGGCGGTGATCGACAGCCTCGATATTCGTCGCGCCCAGGTGCTGGTCGAAGCAATCATCGTGGAAGTGGAAGACACTGATGGTCGGGAGTTGGGCATTCAGTGGATGTACCGCGACGACAAGCGCGGCTTCGGCAGCTCCACCACTGGTAGCGGTCAGCTTGGCGCTATTGGTGTTGGTGCACTGGACAATAATGATGATAACGACAACGGACTGGTCAGTCTGGCGGGGACACTGTCCCAGACTCAGGGACAGATATTCGGCATAGGTCGACTTGGCGAGCGCACCGATTTTCTGGGCATTCTCAATATGCTGCAGGAAAACAGCTCTACCAATATTCTCTCGACGCCCAACCTGCTGACCACCGATAATCACACAGCGTCGATTTCCGTGGGCCAGAACGTGCCCTTCGCCACCGGCTCCTACGCCTCCACCGGCGGTAACAGCAACCCGGGCAACCCCTTCCGGACCATTGAGCGGCGCGACGTGGGTATTCTCTTGGAAGTGACTCCTCATGTGAACGCGGGCGACAGTGTGGTGCTGGATATTTCCCAGGAGGTGTCCAGCCTGTCCAACCTGAACAACTCCGACGGTCCGATCACCAACCAGCGCAAACTGGAAACCCAGGTGTTGGCGGCGAACGGTGAAACCGTGGTTCTCGGTGGTTTGATCGAAGAAGAAATTCAGACCTCGGTGCAGAAAGTGCCGTTCCTGGGCGATGTACCGATCATGGGCCGCCTGTTCCGCAATCAGGTGGACTCCCTGTCGAAAACCAATCTGCTGGTGTTCATTCGCGCTACGGTGATCGAGGATGACCAGCTGCTTAAAGGCGCCACCGCGGAGAAGTACAAGGCGCTGCGGGAACAGCAGGAAAACCGTCGCCGCGCAGGTGGCATGCTGTTCAGCACTGACGACATTCCGATGCTGCCCGAATGGCAAGAAAAGGTCGACGATGCCGAACGCATTCGCATGATGAGCGAGGAGCGCGAGGACGATCAGGCCGACGAGGCGGAAGAGGAGTAACCTGTGGCGGTAGAGTCGATGCTGGACGAGTTTGAAGAGAACAACGCTTCACCGCAGCTGCCGGAGGAAGAGGAGGTTCAGGCCGCCAGCGCCGGTGAGGACGCGGCCCACGCGCGTCTGCCCTTTTCCTTTGCCTCCACTCATGGGGTGATGCTGGACGAGGAAGAAACCGAAGCCACCCTGCTCTATCGTCCCGGGCTCAATCTCAATGTATTGCTCGAACTGCAACGATACCTTGGAACCAAATTTCGCCTGAAAGAAATTCCCACCGAAGATTTTCAGCGGCGCCTGACCCAGGTCTACCAAAGTGGCGATGGCGCCGCGCAACAGGCGGCCGAGGATCTGGGGGCCGAGTACGACCTGTCGTCCATGGCCGAGGACCTGGCCGATCGAACCGACCTGCTGGCGGGCAATGACGATGCCCCGATCATCCGCCTGATCAATGCCATCCTGTCCCAGGCGGTGCGCGAGGGCGCCTCGGATATTCACCTGGAACCGTTTGAAGATCGGGTGTCGGTGCGTTTCCGTATTGATGGGGTACTGAGTGAAATCCTGTCCCCCAAGGCCGAGCTCGCCCCGGTGCTGGTATCGCGCCTGAAGGTTATGGCGCGCCTGGATATCGCCGAGAAGCGCCTGCCCCAGGATGGCCGGATTACCGTGCGCCTGGCGGGCCACGCCGTAGACATCCGGGTGTCCACGATCCCCTCGGCCCACGGTGAACGGATTGTATTGCGCCTGCTCGACCAGGCGGCCGGGCAACTGACCCTGGACCAGCTGGCCATGCCGCCCTTTGTGCGCGACCGGCTGGCCAAAGCCCTGCTCAAGCCCCACGGCATCATTCTGGTGACCGGTCCGACCGGTTCGGGTAAAACCACCACCCTGTACGCGGGCCTGAGCCACATCAATACCCGCAGCCGCAATATCCTGACCATTGAGGACCCGGTGGAATACCTCTTGCCGGGCATCGGCCAGACCCAGGTCAACTCCAAGGTCGACATGACCTTCGCCCGCGGGCTGCGCGCGATTCTGCGTCAGGACCCGGACGTGGTCATGGTGGGTGAGATCCGCGACGGTGAGACCGCCGAAATTGCCATTCAGGCCAGTCTGACCGGTCACCTGGTGCTCTCCACCCTGCACACCAACACCGCCATCGGTGCGGTGATGCGCCTGAAAGACATGGGGGTTGAACCCTTCCTGCTGGCCTCCAGTCTCGAAGTGGTCATGGCCCAGCGCCTGGTGCGCA
>NZ_DGMV01000050.1:185240-185792 GCF_002388575.1 Marinimicrobium sp. UBA4509 | reverse complement strand
CATGGCCCAGCGCCTGGTGCGCAAACTGTGTCAGGCCTGCCGGGAGCCCCATCAGGCCGATCAGGCGGAGCGGGAACTGATGAATCTGCCTGAGGGAGCCACCATCTACAAACCGGTGGGCTGCAAGCAGTGCAACAACATGGGTTATCGGGGTCGTAAAGGGATCTACGAGCTGATTGAAATCAATGAGCGGATGCGTCACCTGATCCACGAACAGGCCGGTGAACACGAACTGATTGCCGAGGCGCGCAAGAACAGTCCGTCCATCAGTGATGATGGTCGCCAGTGCGTGCTCGACGGGGTGACCAGCCTGGAGGAAGTGCTCCGGGTCACCACCGCCAGCTAGCCGACGTAACCGCGAGACGATACGCCATGGGTGCCTACAGTTATCAAGCATTGAATGAGGCCGGTAAAACGGTCAAAGGCATTCTCGAGGGAGACTCCGAGCGCCAGGTGCGCAGTCAGTTGCGCGCCAAGCGACTCAAGCCCCTGGACGTCAGTAGCGTCACCGGTGGGCGCCGGGCCACCAAAGGCGAGCCGGGCCTGGCGGGG
>NZ_DGMV01000050.1:173010-185130 GCF_002388575.1 Marinimicrobium sp. UBA4509 | reverse complement strand
GCCGGGCCTGGCGGGGCTCCGCCAGCGCTGGCGCAGCAAGATGAACGCCCGGGATCTGAGCCTGATCACCCGGCAACTGGCGTCGCTGGTGAAGTCCGGGCTGCCCCTGGACGAAGCCTTGCAGGCCACCGCCAAGCAACAGCAGAAACCGAATAACAAACAGATCATCCTCCAGGTGCGCACTAAGGTGCTTGAAGGGTTCAGTCTGGCCAAGGCCTTGGCGGAAGTGCCCGGCGCCTTCGATACCATGTACTGCGCTCTGGTCAAAGCCGGGGAGAGCTCCGGTTATCTGGCACCGGTGCTGGAGCGACTGGCGGAATACACCCAGAGCAACCAGCAGATTCAGCAGCGGCTGAAAATGGCCATGATCTATCCGCTGGTGCTGCTGTTTATCAGTATTACGGTCATTGTGGCCCTGATGGCGTTTGTGGTGCCCAAGCTGGTCAGCGTGTTCCAGCAGGGGGAACGGGAACTGCCGGCATTGACCCAGTTTCTGATTGCCAGCAGCGATTTCATCCTCAACTATGGGCACTACACCCTGTTGGCGTTGATCGGACTGGTGGTCGGGTTCCGGCGCCTGCTTCGCAACGAGGCGCGGCTGCGGCGTTGGCATGAAATCAAATTGAAACTGCCGGTCATGGGCAACCTGATCCGGCAGATCAACTCGGCCCGCTTTGCGGCGACCCTGGCCCTGTTATCCTCCAGCGGCGTACCGCTGTTGCAGGCGCTGCGGATTGCCGGGCAGGTGATGACCAACAAGATCATGCAGGAAGCCTGTGAAGCGGTCGCCGAAGATGTTCAGGAAGGGACCAGTCTGCACCGGGCGATGGAAAACGCCGGGTTCTTTCCGCCGCTGCTGGTGCAACTGGTGGCCAGCGGTGAAGCCAACGGCACCCTGCCCGAGCAGCTCGAGAACGCCGCTCAGGATCAGGAGCGCGAGCTGGAGATGATGCTCGGGGTGGCCATGGGGCTGCTCGAGCCGGCGACGGTGGTGTTTATGGGCGGCGCCGTCTGCCTGATCGTGATGGCCATTCTGCAGCCAATTTTTGAAATGAACAGTCTCATCTGATCTGAGACCTTCAATAACACAGTGGGAGTCACACCTATGAACCGGAACCTTAAAGGCCTTGGCCGTCAGAGCGGCTTCAGCCTGATTGAAATCATGGTGGTGGTCATCATCATCGGGCTGCTGGCCAGCATCGTCGCGCCGGCGGTACTGAACCGTGCCGACGAAGCGCGTCTGCAGAAAGTGCAGGCCGATTTCAAGGCGATTCAGACCGCGCTGAAACTGTATCGCATCGATAACTATGTCTACCCCAGCACCGAGCAGGGGCTCGAAGCCCTGGTGCAGCGCCCGACCATGGCCCCCGAGCCGCGCAACTGGAAACAGGGCGGTTACCTGGATGAGTTGCCGCAGGATCCCTGGGGTTCGCCCTATCAATATCTGAGCCCGGGCGAAACCCGTGAGTACGATATTTACACTCTGGGCGCCGACGGCGTCAGCGGCGGCCAGGATCAGAATGCGGATATCAGCGTCTGGGACGAGAGCGTCCAGAACGATTGATGAATCGCCCTTGTCCGATGAACCACCAGCGGGGTTTTACGCTGGTGGAAATCATGGTGGTGGTGATGATTATTGGCATCGCCGTGGCCATGGCATCACTCTCTATCGGGGGTGATGACAGCGCCTCGCGGGCCGAAGAAACGACCGAGCAGTTTATGTTGGAGGCACGTTTCGTTTCCGAGCAGACCGTGCTCAACCAGGAAATCATCGGCCTGTTCTGGGAGCCGAGGACCAGCGAGGGCAGCACTCGCCAGCGCTGGTGCTATCACTGGCAGCGATTTCGGGATCAGGCCTGGAGCCCGGTGAGCGAAAATCTCCGGGGTGACTGTCTGCCCGAGGACTTCCAACTGGAGGTCCGCTCGGAAGGTGAGCAGTGGCAGTACGATCCCCGCCAGGATCCGCAGCGGCCGGTGTTGGTGTTCTACCCGAGCGGTGAGGCCACCCCCTACGAAATGGCGATCATGCCGGCACAGTTCGACGACAGCGAAACCCAGCGGGTGGAAGTGTCGATGATGGGGGATCTGACCTGGCTGAATCGGGAAGAAGCGCGCGAGTGGGAGCAACAGTGATGCGTCTGTCGTCGGGTAGTGCCAAGCGGACGCGGGGCTTCACCCTCATTGAAGTGATGGTGGCCCTGGTGGTGGTTGCGGTGGCGTTACCGGCCTTCCTGATGCTGGTGATGTCCCAACTGGATGGCACCGCGGCGATCCGCAATAAAACCCTGGCGTTCTGGGTGGCCGAAAACGAGATGACCCGGCTTCACCTGCAGAGTAGCCAGCTGGATGATTTCACTCTGCCGGATCAGGACCAGGGAGAGGTGACCCTGGCGGGCCGGGAGTGGCGCTGGGAACTGAGCAATGAGGCTCTGGAGGTGGGCGACTACGGCGAGATGGCCGCGTTTCGACAGATTGAAATTGCGGTATCGCCACAGACCGATCCGGACAATGTGTTGGCCCGTCTGGAAGGAATTTTCAATGCGGAGCCCTAGATTACACCTGGCCCCTCAGCGGGGTTTTACCCTGCTGGAGATGATGGTGGCCCTGGCCATTGCGGCGGCCATTGCGACCATGGCGTACCAGGCCCTGGATTCGGCCAGCCGCGGTGCCGAGCGCAGCCGGGAAGTCATGGAGGGTATCAACCGACTGGATCGGGCCTGGCAGATCATCAGCGCGGACCTGCGCCATATTCTGGCGCCGGAGCCGGGGGGCCCCACCGGGCTACGCAATCCGTTTGCCGCCGATCCGTTTGGGGGAATCGGTCAGGAGGAGCGGTTGATGCTGTTTACCCGCCATTCGTGGTTGAACCCGATGGAGCGGTTGCGCAGTGACCTGCAGGAAGTCAGTTATCGCCTCGAAGAGGGAACGCTGTGGCGGGATTATCGGCCGGTCCGCAACCGGCCCTTCGATGAGTATGATTTTGAGGAACAGGCGCTTCGACAGCGGCTGTTGGACGGGGTGACGAGTGTGGAGCTCCGCTTCCTGTCCCAGGCGCTGCTGTCCCGCTCCGGACGCAGCGCTCTGGATGGTGACGATTACTTGCGGGACTGGGCCGAGGCCTGGCCCGACCCGGATCAGGTCGGGGGCAACCCGGCGGAGTTGCCCCTGGCGGTTCTGGTGCGCATAGAAATGGAGGGCGTCGGTGTCAGTGAACGCCTGTTTGAAATTACGCAGTTCCATGCGGACTGAGCGCGGCGCCGTGCTGATCATGGCCCTGCTGATCGTCAGCGTGGTGGCCGGGCTCGCGGTGAAGTTTACCGGTGAGTATCAGTTGGGGTTGGCCAAGGCCGAGAGCCGCTGGCATGGCGCCCAGGCGCGCTCCTATCTGCTGGCGGCGGAGACCGTGGCCCGCTTTGTGCTGGAGCTCGACCCGGACCCGCAAGTGGACTACCCGGAGGAAGGCTGGGGCGGCGAAACCCCGGTGGAGCTGGGCGGCGTCTGGTTGTTTGTGTCGATCACCGACGCTCAGAGCCGCATCAACCTGAATGATCTCGGGGGTGGCAACCTGAACTCCCAGCGGGCGCACAATGACCCGGAGCGCTACACGGAGATGCAGCGGCGCTTCATCCGTCTGTTGCAGACGTTTGATGAGGAGGGGGTGCCGTTGAACCCCGATGAGGCCATCGCCATACTCGAATCGGTGGTGGACTGGATGGACCCGGACAACGAAGTGAGCGGTTTCGGCGGCGCCGAGGGCGATTACTACCTGGGCCTGGACCCGGAGTATTTGCCGGCCAACCGGACCTTTGCCAGTGTGGAAGAGCTGCGTCTGGTGCGGCACATCACGCCGGAACTGATGGAGCTGCTACGACCGCACCTGACGGTGTTGCCGGCTGGGTTGAAGACCAACGTCAATACGATGTCCGACCGGCTATTGCGGACCATAAACAGTACCGAGGACCTGCTGCCACTCAGTCAGTCCCAGGTTGAGCTGCTGCGTCAGGGCTGGCCGGCGGAAGGTTTTTACCCGGACGTCAACAGCTTCCGGGGTGACAGTGTCTGGGCCAGCCTGGGGGTGAATCCGGAAACCGGAACCCTGTCGGTGAACACCAGCCACTTTGCGGTCAATACGGTCGCGTCTCTGGTGGAGCAGCGCCGGGCGATGCGCAGTATCCTGAAGCGCTCGAATGACGAGCTGACCGTGGTGCGTCGCACAGATGTGTACTGACGGGCGTGGGTATTCGCCCAATCAATTTACAGACGGGATCAGCCGTCGGATAACGGAACAACAACGATAGCGCTTATGGCCAACCAACTTGTGCTTTACACCAATCGCGCCCAGGACCAGTTTCGCTGGTGCTGGTTCGATGCCGACGGGCAACCGTTGCTCGATAGCGCCGCCTCGGGGGATCTCGATACCCTGGGGGCGATGCTCGGGGAGGGGCATCACAGCGTCTGGTTACTGCTGCCGGGAAACCAGGTGGTCACTCGCGAGCTGGAATACGCGGAAGCCGAAAAAAAACATCTGCGTCGGCTTTTGCCCTTCCAGCTTGAAGAGAGCGTGATTGGCGACATTGAGCAGTTTCATTTCGCGCTCGGTCCGGTACGTGAAGGGCGTGCCATCGCCGCCTATGTCGAGCAATCCTGGTTGCGCCAGTTGTTCGATCGTCTGGGCGAGTATCATATCGAGGTCCAGCGCACCTGGCCCCTGCCGTTGATGCTGCCCTTGCCACCAGAGACCGACCTGTCCGAGCAGTATCCCTACTGGACCCTGCAGATGCAGGGCGATCAGTTATTGGTGCGGTACGCCCCCAACCTGGGGTTCAGCCTCGATCGGGAGCAGGCGCGCCTGAGTCTGCAGATGCTGCTCACCGCTCAGAACCGGGTGGATAATCTGCCCCGGCTCAACCTGCGGGCGGAGACCGATGCGGAACTGGTCACTCTGAAGGCGCTGTTGCCGGATGAACTCCAGGACCGTATTGACGAACAGGCCGTGGTGCCTTTCTGGCAGTTGGACTTTGCCGAAACCGGCCGCGTGGATCTGTGTCAGGGCGAGTTCTCCCAGCGACTGCCGATTGAGCGCTGGTGGCGCTCCTGGCAGGGCGTGGTAGTGGCGGCCGCTGCCTGTCTCGTCCTGTATGTGGGGGTGACGGTTTATCAGGTGAATCAACTGGAAGCGGAGAATATCGAGATTCGCCGGGACATCGAGCAGGTGTATCGTTCGGTGGCGGGCCCGGGCAATTTGGTGGACGCCGAGCGTCAGTTGCGCCAGCAGTTGACCGAGCTGCAGCCGGCCAGTGCCAGTGGTCAGGTGACGCCATTTTTAGGCGATCTGTTCCCGGCGTTGGCGGAATCCGGCGGGGTCACTCTCAGTGCGGTGTCCTATGCGGCCCGCAGTGGTGAGCTGAGCCTTAACGTCCGAGCCGACACCTTCAACGCCATTGAATCCCTACGCGGTGACATTCAGACCCGAGGGTTGCAGGCTGAGCTGCTCAGCGCCAGTGCCCAGGGCGACAGTCACACGGCTCGCCTGAAAGTTACCGGAGGTCGCCCATGAAAGCGGTATTTGATTGGCTCTCCCGCTATAACCGGCGCGAGCAGACCATTCTTCTGATCGGTGGCGTGGCCGTACTGTTATACCTCTTATGGAAAGCGGTGCTGGTGCCCATGGCGGATTGGAAAGAGCGCCAGCTCAATGCCAATCGGGCGGTGAGTCAGTCCCTTGGGCGAGTGGAGTTGCTGGCCGCCCAGATTGAGCAGGCGCGCAGTAATGCTCAAAGTGATCGGGAGAACGACAGTAACCTCAGTGCCCTGGTGGACAGTAGCCTGCGTGCCAACAACCTCAGCATGAGTGGCTTCCAGCCGGGTACCGGGGGCCAGGTCAGAGTACGCCTGGACGACGTGCCCTACGACCGGTTTATCCAATGGCTCTACGACATGGAGTACCAGCATGGCGTCTCCGTGGTGGACTTCTCCATGGCCGGGACCAGTGAACAGGGTCGCGTGACCGTCAATATTCGACTGCAAAAAAACTGAGATAACGACAACGCTATGTGGGACACCCTGTCAAAATTCATTCCCCCGATCCGCTGGATACTCCTGCTGATCGTCCTGACCCTGCTGTTCGCCCTGACCCGCATTCCCGCGACCTGGGCCGCCTACTTCATGACCCAGGGCAACACCCTCGGACTCAGCGGCGTGCAGGGAACCGTCTGGTCCGGGCAGGCGCGCATGGCCAGTATCGAGATCGACAATCGGCACTACTCACTGGGTGCGCTTCGCTGGGAACTCAGCCCCTGGTCCCTGCTTACCCTGACACCCTGCGCGGATGTCAGCGCCACCCTGGAAAACCAGAACATCGACGGGCGGGTCTGCGCTGGACTGGGCGGCTCGGTCCGGGTCAGCGACACCAGTGTCGATGCGCCGGCGAGCCTGATCCAGGCGGGGGTTCCGGTGCCGATTCAGGGACAGCTTGCGGCCAATATTCAAACCATGCGCATGAAGGGCGGACGCCTGTCTGAACTGCAGGGCAACCTCAGTTGGACCGGCGCGAGGGTTCAGGCGGACGGCACCTGGGTGACACTCGGCAGCTTCGCCGCCGAGGCCCGCTACGATGCCGAACGCGATGCGCTGGTGGCAGATGTGTTTGATCTCGACGGTCCCATCGATCTGGAAGTGGAAACCCGACTGCCCCTCGCCGGAGGCATTTTTGTGGAAGGTGAGCTGGAGTTGACCGGCGCTTTCAGTGACCAGATCCAGGCGCGCGAATGGCTGCCCATGGTGCTCGACCACCAAGAGGGCAACCGCTACCACGTCGACCTGCAGTTCTGACGGCGCGCCATGATGATGCCCCGCCTCCCGGTCGTCATCGCTCTCAGGTTCATGATGCTGGGGCTCCTGGTACTGGGCAGCTCGCCCAGTACCGCCGAGTGGTACAGCGACCAGCAGGCCATCATGGGCACCGAAGTGGTGGCTCGCCTTTGGCACGACGATCCTGAGCAGGGGCGGGCCGCCCTGGCCGCAGTGATGAACGAACTGCATCGTATCGACCGCCATTTCAGTCCCTACAAACCGGACAGTGAGCTGTCCCGCCTGAACCGGGAAGCGCCCGAGGCCACTGATGAGCAGCCTCTGACGATCAGCGCTGAACTCACCGAACTCTTGTCTCGATCCAAATACTACGGGGAACTGACCGGGGGTGCCTTCGATGTCACTTTTGGTTCGGTCGGGCGTCTCTACGACTACCGCTCGGGCCGTCAGCCGGACGACGCCACCCGCAAGGCGCTGCTGGCGGCCATCGATTACCGACGGATTTACCTGGACCGGAAAGAAGATACCGTCTGGTTTGGCCATTCCAAGTTGTATGTCGATCTGGGTGGTATTGCCAAAGGCTACGGTGTGGACCGGGCCATTGAGCTTTTGCGTGCACGGGGTATAGAGCATGCCAGCGTCAGCGCCGGAGGCGATACCCGTCTGATCGGCGATCATCGTGGTCGCCCCTGGCGGGTGGGCATCAAAAACCCCCGTGCGCCCGAAGATGTGGCGATTGTAGTGCCTCTAAATAACGAGGCCATTTCCACCTCCGGCGATTACGAGCGCTACTTTGTGGATGCGCAGGGCGAGCGCATTCACCATATTCTCAATCCTCGCACCGGTACTTCGGCGCGGGGCATCATCAGCGCGACGGTTCTGGGGCCACGGGCCATGGACACCGATGCGCTCTCAACCAGCGTGTTTGTTCTCGGTCTGGAGGCGGGCCTGGCGCTGATCAATCGGCAGCCGGAATTCGAAGCCATTGTGATCACCGACGACGGTCGAGTGCATTACAGTGATGGACTGATTGACCCCGAAGAATAGGGCGCCGTATAGGCCAAGTGTGCGCGCCGTCACAATTCCAGCGCACCGGTGCCACTAAAATAATAAGCCGTTGTAAGCTGCGCCAGAACTCGCACGTTTCCGTCAGGAGAGCCTTCCAATGTCATCCCATTCCTTCCGTCCGGTGCGGCGGCTTGTCGGACTTTGTGCGGCCCTTGTATTGGCCGTCCCTTTGGCCTGGGCCCAAAGTGATCTCGAGGCCGATCTGGA
The DNA here is from genome assembly GCF_002388575.1 of Marinimicrobium sp. UBA4509. Lineage (NCBI taxonomy): Bacteria > Pseudomonadati > Pseudomonadota > Gammaproteobacteria > Cellvibrionales > Cellvibrionaceae > Marinimicrobium > Marinimicrobium sp. UBA4509. Next base: position 177,045 of record NZ_DGMV01000050.1, on the reverse strand, counting down.
GCAGCTTAAAGAGGACACCCTGAACCTCAACCGCGACCTGCTGATTCTGGAAGAAGAGCTACTCTATCCGGCATCGAGCCAAATAGCGGTGTACCTGTCGGTGGATCTCGGGGAATTCTTTCATCTGGACGGGGTGCGCCTTCAGGTAGATGGCGATCCGGTGGCCGCACAGTTGTATACCGATGCTCAGCGCGAAGCCTTGTATCGAGGCGGCGTTCAGCGGCTCTATCTGGGTAACCTCACTTCCGGCGAACATGAGATCAGCGCGGTCTTTACGGGCATCGGGCCCGACGGCCGGGATTACAAACGCGGCGCCGATCTGGTGGTGGAAAAAGGTCAGGAGCCGCTGGTGCTGGAGCTGAAAATCGTGGACTCCGAGCGCAAACTGCAGCCGGTTTTTGCCATTGAGGAGTGGGCGCTGCAATGAGGCATTGGGCGCTGCCACTGTCGTTTGCCCTGCTCGGCCTGGCTCCGGTTACCTGGGGCCAGGCCGAGCTGCGTGAAGGCGTGGCTCGCTATCACTACTATCAGAACGATTACCTGCCGGCCCTGAGCGAGCTGATGGTGGCCCGAAAGCAGGGGGACCTCGGGCTTGACCGGGGGGCGGTCCACGAGGGTGCCATCCGTATGGCCTTCGGCATGTCGGCCAGTGCCGAGCGTCTGCTGGAGTCCGCCTTGTCTGGCCGCCCGGCACAGCGCGACGCGGCACGTTTCTATCTGGGTAAGCTTCACTATCTGCGGGGCGATTGGGCGCAGGCCACCGATGCCTGGGCGCGATTGGGTGATGCCCTCGACCCGGACCTCGCCCGGGAGCGTCGTGCACTTGAGTGGCAGTGGCGCCTGCGCACCGGTGAGCCCGAGCCCGTGGACCCTGAGACGTTGTGGGACCAGTTGGGTGAATGGGCCCCGGTGGTGCTCTACAACCTCGGCGGCGCTTTCGCCCGGGCCGGTGATCGGGAGCAGGCCCGGCACTACTACCAGGTGTTGGTGGAGGAAGTCCCCCGCCAAGAGCGTCACAAAGCCGAATACCTGACCCTGCGCGATCGGGCCTTTACCGCCCTGGGGTTTACGGCTCTGCTGGAACAGGATTTCGAGCGCGCCGAGCAGGCCTTCGATCGGGTGCGCCTGTCCCGCGAGGATGCGGACCAGGCACTGCTGGGCTACGGCTGGGCGGCCCTGGAGCGGGGGGAGCCCGCCCGCGCGGTCCGCGCCTGGCAGGCTCTGGGTGAGCACTCACTCACCGGTAGCGCGGCCCAAGAGGCGTTGGTAGCCCTCCCCTACGCCTACACCCAACTCGACGCTCCCCAGGCGGCGCTGGATGCTTACGATCGGGCCGATGCGCGTCTGGAGGAAGAGCTCGCCCGGGTAGATCAGCTCCGGCGACAACTGACCCCCGCCTATCTGCGCCGCCAACTGGCGGCCACCGACCCCCGGGGCACCCTGTATCTGGAAGGCCGTGAAAACTGGCTGACGCTGACCGAATCCACGGTTGCCGCCAGCGCCGATCCCTACCTGTCTGACTGGGTCAATCAGAGTCCGTTTCAGAGTCAGGTACAGGCGCTCAGCGATCTGCGTGATCAGGCGCAACTGCTGGCGGACTGGCCCGAGAAGTTGGCCCACTACGGCCAACTGTTGCGGAACAAGCGTGCTCTGCGCAATGACCGTCAGGCGGATGTCGCACGGCGCCAACTCTGGGCCCAGATCGGGCAGTTGCGTGAACGACGTGCCCCTCTGGTCGCCCGCCTGTCGGACATCGAGGCCCGGTCGGATTATCTGGCCCTGGCGGATGACGAAACCCGCCGCCTATACGAGCGCGTCGAGGCGGCGCGTGAGCGGGCCGATCGGCTGACGGCGGCGGGCGAGTTGGAGAACCCCCGGGAAACCCGGGACCGACTGGCGCTGTACCGGGGTATATTGCTCTGGCGTGCCGCTCAGGACTATCCAGACCATCTGTGGCGGGTGCGCAAACAGCAGCGGGACCTGGACCGGGCCCTGGCGCAGTTGCGCACCCGGCAAGACCGGGTCCGCACGGTGATTGCGGACAACCCGGATATTGAACCGGCACTGGCCCGTATCGCCGAGCGGACCGAGGCGATTGTGCGCCAGCGGCAACGCCTTGATGAGGCGCAGCAGCGTCAGGCCGAGCAGCTCGCGGACAACCTGCAGACGCACCTGGCACAACACCAGGCCCGTTTGACGCAGTACCTTTCTCGCGTGCGACTGGGCGCCGCCCGGCTGCAGGATCGCGCGCTGCGCGAACAGGGAGGTGCACCGTGAGTCGCGTCTTCAGATCCCTGGGCTTGGTCAGTGCCCTGGCCCTGATGGCAGGCTGCGTGAGTTCCGGGAATCGGCACGGTGGTCTGGAGGCATTGCCCGAGGCCCGGTTGCCGGGGTCCGAAGCGCTCACCCCGGAGTCGGCCGAGCGCATTGCCCAGCGTTACGAGCGGGCGTTGGCGGTGGCGCAGGATCCGGCGCTGCAACTGGACATCCGCTGGCGTCTGGCGGATCTGGCGATGGCCCGCAGCGAAGCGGCGTTGGCACGTTCGGACAGTGTCGAGCCGCAATTTGGCGGGCCGATCGAGCGCTACCGGGCCCTGCTGAGCGATTACCGTGAAGGCCGGTGGGCGGAGGACGGCATCGAACCGCCGGCCTCCCCGGATCATCTTTACTACCATCTGGCCAAAGCCTACGCGCTGGATGGCCGTATGGAGGAAGCGAATCGGACACTGGTGGCGCTTGCCGAGCAGTTCCCCGAGTCGCGCTACTACGCCGAGGCCCAATTCCGCCGTGCCGAGCGGGCCTTCTCGCAAGGGGATTACGCGGCGTCCGAGGCACTTTACCGCGAGCTGCTGCCGGATGTGGGCGCGGCTCCCGAGTTCGGTCAGAACGCCCTATACATGCGCGCCTGGGCCCAGTTCAAGCAGGGGGATTACCCCGAGGCACTGGTGAGTTTTGCCGGCGTCCTGGATCATCTGCTCCTGCCGGCGGATGACGCGGCACAACTGGATCGGGCCTGGGCGCAACTCAGTGGTGCCCAGGCCGAGGTGGCGGGCGATGCCCTGCGTGCCATGGCCCTGTCATTCGCCTATCTCGAGGGGCCTGACAGCATTGGTGAGCTGGAGCGCCGGATCGGCGCCCGCCCCTATGAGCATCGGCTCTATCAACGCCTGGCAGAAACCTACCGCGAACAGGAGCGGGTGCGCGACGCCGCCGACACCTACGGACGGTACGTGGCCGAAAACCCCGACAGCGATCTGGCCCCGGGCTTCACCCTGGCCCAGATTGACACCTACCGGGAGGGACGCTACCCCACCTTGGTGCGTGCCGGCCAACAGGAGTTTGTGCGCCGTTACGGGCTGCTCAGTGCCTACTGGTTCCGTCGCGGCGGTCAGCCGGGGGCATTGGTCGAAGAGTCATTGCGCGAGTTTCTGCCAGCGCTGGCCAACTTTCAGCACGCCCGGGCCCAACGTCTGGCGGACGAAAGTGCCGGGGAAGAGCGGACCCGGCAGGCGTTTGCCCATGCCGCCACCTGGTACCGGGAGTTCGTGGCCAGTTTCCCCGAAGACCCGGCCGTACCGGAGCAGCGTTTTCTGTTGGCCGAAGCCCTCAATGCCGCCGGGCAGTGGCCCGAAGCGTTGGAGCACTACCGCCGGGTGGCGTTTGACCACCGAGACCCGGAGTACGGCCGCGAGGCCGGCTACGCGGCGGTGTTGCTCGCCGATGAGCTGGAGCGCCGCGCCGGGCCGGAGACCGATCACTGGTGGGCCCGGCGGTTGGAAGTGGGCCAGCAGTTTGCGGATCAGTATGCCGATGACCCGCGAGCCACCGGTGTACTCGGTCACCTGGCCCGCGGACAGCTCGAACGCGGTGAGCTTAATAGCGCCGCCGCCCTGGCGCAGAGACTGCTTGATTGGCAGCCGCCGGCCAGTGCTGACGAGCAGTTCAGCGCCTGGCTGGTACTCGGCCACAGTCAGTTCGATCTGGGACAGTTTGCCGCTGCGGAGCGGGCCTATTGGCAGTTGCTCGAGCGCTGGG
>NZ_DGMV01000050.1:165035-172886 GCF_002388575.1 Marinimicrobium sp. UBA4509 | reverse complement strand
GGCCCCAGACCGAAGACGGTAGCGCCAGAAGCATTAACGGCGCGCCCAGTCAGGCCGAGGTGCGTGAGCGTATCGCCGCCAGTATGTACCAGCGCGCCCGCCAGCAACTGGACGCCGGGGAGATGTCCGGGGCGGTGGCATTGCTCGCGGAGATTCCCGAGACTCTGCCCACCACCGAAGTGGCGGTCCAGGCCCAGTTCGATACCGCGCACTACCTGATGCAGCTTGAACGCTGGCCCGAGGCGCAACAGGCCCTGGAGACGTTCCGGGCGGCTTATCCCGATAGCCCACTGCAGGCGCAGATTCCGGTGCGTCTGGCCAGGGTCTATCAGGCCCGGGAAAACTGGCTGGCGGCGGCCGCCGAGCTGCGCCGGGTCGAGCAGATCAGCGACGATCCCGAGCTGCAGCGCGAGTCGCTCTACCTGGCCGCTGAGCTATACCAGCGTGCGGGGGAGCGTAGTGAAGCGATCGACGCCTTTCGACGCTATGCACACAACTATCCGCAACCGGGGGCCGACCGGCGGGAGGCGGAGTACCAGATGACCGAGCTCTATCGGCAGACCGGTGAGGCGGACAAACGCGCGTTCTGGTTGCGTCGATTGGTGGATGGTCATCAGTCGGGGGAGGGTCGCTCCAACTACCTTGCCGCCTTCGCCGCCAGCGAACTGGCGGAGTCGAGTTTCAATGCGTTCAGTCAAATCAGACTGCGCCTGCCTCTGGGGCCGAGCCTGGAACGCAAACGCGCAGCCCTGGAGCGGGCCCTGGCGGATCAGGAGGCCATTCTGGACTACGGGGTGGCGGAATTCAGTACCCGTGCCAGCCACCGTATGGCCGCGATTTATCACCAACTGGGGCGTGACCTCATGGACTCCGAGCGCCCGGAAGGTCTGGGGGTGTTGGAGCTGGAGCAGTACGATATTCTGTTGGAAGAGCAGGCCTATCCCTTCGAGGAAAAAGCCATCGAACTCTACGAAATCAATGCCCGACGCACCCAGCGCGGCGTTTACGACCTGTGGGTCAAAGAGAGCTTCGGAGCCCTGGCTCAGATACTGCCGGCCCGCTATGGCAAGGAAGAACAGGTGGCGGAGGTTAGCCGTGGGATTTACTGATCTGAATGCTGTGCGGCGGCTGACTATGCTGTGTGCCTTTCTGGGGCTGACCGCCTGTGCCACGGCGCCCCAATCGGAGCCGGAGGCGGAGGTGGACGTGTCAACCGAGGCATCGGCGCCATCGGCGCTGCCCGAAGGCCCGGTAACCCCCAACCCTTACGAACAGATGGCGGTGAGTGTCAGCGCTCGGGCGCAGGCGGACTTCGACCGGGCTCTGGCGGCCATGGCCCAGGGCAATGACGCACAGGCACAGCAGCTGCTGAGCGCGATGACCGAGCAGTATCCCGCACTGTCCGGCCCCTGGGTCAACCTGGCGAAAATTCACAGTGAACAGGGTCGGGTAACGGAGGCCAAGGCCGCCCTTGAGCAGGCCCTGTCGATCAATCCCAATAACCTGGATGCCTACAACCAGCTGGCCCTGTTGCAGCGTGAGGCCGGTGATTTCGAGGCCGCCGAGCAGTCCTATCGGCAGGCGCTGACGGTCTGGCCGTTTCACGCCCAAAGCCACCTGAACCTGGGGATCTTGCTGGACCTGTATCGGGGCGAAGGTGAACAGGCGCTATTGCACTACCGCGCCTACCAGCAGCGTCAGGATGAACCGGACCGTCGGGTGGCGGGCTGGATCGTCGATCTGGAGCGGCGTCTGGCCGCAGAGGAGGCACAATGAACCATTGGACTCGAGGGCTGTTTTTCTTGCTGCTGGCGGGGTTATCCGCGTCGCTTTGGGCGCAAGAGAGTGAAACCGACGCTGAGCGGGACGCCGGACCGGTGATCGAGCTGGAATCCCGGGTGACCGGCAACCGCGAGCAGCCCCAGGTTTTTCATGTGGTGCCCTGGCAGACTCCGGAAAGTCCTGAGCCGGACTATGACCCCCTGGAGCGGCAACTGGAGAGCGTCTTCGGTCACGTCGAACGGGATGAACTGCAGCGCACCTTGCGTCAGCGGGAAGAGACGGTCGAAATCGCCGACTGAACGGCAGCGGAATCCTCCCAAAAATCAACCTGCTTCACAGTTTCGCTGCGGCCAAGTCGGCATAATGATCAACGCGTCAGGCGGGTTTGCCCGTCTCAACACTATTTCAAAAAATATATTCAAAAAAACATAGCAGGCTTTATAAACATCCGTCGTTCTATACGGGCGACGTCGCGTTTGCATTTTGAGGGCAATACCCATGGAATTTATCACTACCGTGCTGCGTTTTTTCCAGAACGGCGGCCCCTTCATGTATCCCATTGCACTGGTGCTGGTGGTAGGGGTGGCCGTGGCGCTGGAGCGCTGGCTCTACCTGACTCACGCCAAGTCCGCCAACCGCAAGGCCTTTCAGCAACTGATGCCACTGCTGAAAAAGCGCGATTACGCCGGCGTGATGAAACTCGGCCAGACCTCCCGAGCCCCCATTGCCCGGATCATCAGTGCGGGCGTCGCCCGGATGAGCCAATCCCAGCGTCGCGACGACATTGAGCTGGCGATGGAAGAGGGCGTGATGGAAGCCATGCCCCGTCTGGAGAAGCGCACGCCCTATCTGGCGACTCTGGCCAATATCGCCACACTGCTTGGCCTGCTCGGCACCATCATCGGTCTGATCGCCGCCTTTACCGCAGTGGCCGATGCCGACCCGGCGGAAAAAGCCAACCTGCTCTCGGCCAGTATTTCTGTGGCCATGAATACCACCGCCTTTGGTCTGATGTCGGCCATTCCCCTGTTGTTGTTTCACGCCACCCTGCAGACCAAAACCACCGAGATCATCGACAGTCTCGAAATGGCGGGCGTCAAATGCCTGAACCTGATGGGGGTGGGCACGGCTCAGCGGGCGAGCGGTAAGCCCGGTTCTGAACCATCGGCACAAGCCTGACGCCGTCCTCGCGGCCTTCTTACCCGGTTAAAGGACAGCAAGCGCGATGTTTCATCGACGGCGCCATCGACACAGAGAAGAAGCGGAGCTCGACATCACCTCCTTTATGAATCTGATGATCATATTGGTGCCGGTGTTGTTGATGAGCATGGTATTCGCCCGCATCACCGTACTGGATTTGCAACTGCCCAAAAGTGCCAGCAGCGAAGCGAGCGAAACCGACGAGCCCAATGAGCAGATTGAACTGATCATTCGTGACGATCATTTCCAGGTCAATTTCCCCGCCGGTGTTCCCGTCGAGCGGGTGCCTCATCAAGACGGTGAGCCGGACCTGCCCGCCCTGTCGGAATTGCTCCAGCAGGTGAAACAGACGCTCAAAAACCAGGGCATCGACAAAAACGATATTGTCATTCTGTCCGAGCCGGATACTCCCTATCAGACGCTGGTCAGTGCGATGGACACCGCCCGATCCTTCAGGGCGGTAGTGGCCGCATCGGTAGTGAACGCCGAACTCTTCCCGGTCATTTCCCTGGGCGATGCCCCCGCACAGGAGGCGAGCGAATGAAGCAGTCCATGCGCGCCCGCCGGATGGCCCGGCACCACCGTCGCCTGAGTCAGTTGCCCAAGCTTAATCTGGTGTCCCTGATGGACATCTTCACCATTCTGGTGTTCTTCCTGCTGGTCAACTCCTCCGAGGTGGAAGTGCTCAGCCGGGATAAAAATATCGAGTTGCCCGCCTCGGTGGCGGACCAGCAACCGGATGAAAGTCTGCTGCTGGTGGTGGGGGATGAGCAGATTCTGGTAAACGGTCGACCGGTGGCGTCCGTGGCCGATGTTCTGGCGCAGCAGGACGAAGAGATCCCCGGTTTATCGGAAGAGTTGGCCCTGCGCGCCGAGCGTGCCCGACCGCTGACGGAGGCCGAGGCGCAGATCGGCCGACCGATCACCATCATGGGGGATAAAGGCATTCCCTATAAACTGCTGAAAAAAGTGATGGCCACCTGCGCCGCCTCGGACTATCGCGATATCGCTCTGGCGGTCGACCAGATCGCCTCGGAGGCCGAGGGCTGATATGACCCGATATCCGAGCCCCAACACCGATCTGCCCTGGGAATCCAGCGCCGAGGACGATCAGCGCTACCGGCGAATTCTGCGCGGGCTGATCATACTGTTGCTCATTCTCGGGCTGGTGATTCCGTTCGTGCCCTTGCCAGAGCCCAGCCGGGACGAGGCACCGGAGCTGCCACCGCAACTGGCCCGGGTGATACTGGAAAAAGAGGAGCCGCCACCGCCTCCTGAGCCCGAGCCGGAACCGGAGCCCGAACCCGAGCCGGAAGAGACAGAACCGGAGCCTGAGCCCGAACCCCTGCCGGAACCCGAGCCTCAACCTGAGCCACCGCCCCCTGCCCGGGTGGAAGAGGCCCGGGAAACCGCCGCTCGCAGTGGCCTGATGCAACATCGGGACGCTCTGGCCGCCATGCGCAATACCCTGGATACCCGTAAGGTCGAGCAGGCCGCCCTGTCCGAGGGTCAGTCCGAGGCCGAGCGGCCCGACCGCAACCGCCTGGAAGGGCAGGTCGCCGAGGACAGCGGTGGCATCGATACCGATCAACTCAGCCGGGATACCGGTGGAGGCGAACTCGCCGCCCGGGAATCGACCCGGGTCAGCGATGAGGCGGAAGCGCTGGCAGCCGCCGAAGCAGAAGCCGCCGCGAGCGGCCCGAGAGAGCTGGCCGCTCGCAGCGACGAGGAAATCCGACAGGTCATCGACCAGCACATGGGCGCCATCTTTGCCATCTACAACCGCGCCCTGCGCCAGGACCCGCTTCTGCAGGGCAAACTGGTGGTGCGTATGGTCATCGAGCCCAGCGGGGAAATCTCCGAAGCGCGGATCGAGTCCAGTGAATTGAACAATGAAGAACTTGAACAGCGCCTGCTGGCCCGAATTCTGCTGATCACCTTCCCCGACGCGGATGTGACCGTGACCCAAGTGAACTATACTTTCGATTTCTTGCCGAGATAATCACTGCCACCCCGGCAGAGTTCTCGCCATCAACCAGAGAAAGGAGCGCGTTCAATGTCCATCGAGATTACCGGTATTCTGGGTCTTATCCTGCTGATCTGTGTCATCTACGCCTTGCTGCAGGTGGCCCAGAGTAAAGAGTCGAGCACCGCCAAACTCATCTGGATCCTGGTCCTGCTGTTCCTCCCCTTCCTCGGTTTTATCATCTGGTTGTTTATCGGGCCGCGAGGTAAATAGCCGGGGCCACAACCATTGCCCCTGATTCCCCTGACGCTCCGTCCGGTCGGCGCAGTGAGATCTTCCTCTTGCGGAAAAACTGGCAAATGATCAGCCGTGGTGTTACCGTTGTTAATCATTGTTTAACAACGGTAAACGGGTGACTTTATGTTGGGTGTTCGCCTGGATGAGCAGCTTGAAAGCCGTCTAAGTGCTCTGGCCGCCAAGACAAAACGCTCTAAGAGCTTTTTGGCAAAAGAGGCTTTGACCCGGTATATCGAGGAAGAAGAGCGCAAGGAGCATGAAAATGAGCTCACTTTGGCGCGTTGGGAGGAGTACCAGGAGACGGGTGAGACTGTAGATAATGACGCCATGATGGATTGGCTCGAATCCTGGGGTACGGATCAGGAGAAGTCATGCCCCGTGAAATAGTCTGGCTGCCGGACGCATCCAAAGATATTGCCCGCCTTAGAAACTTTCTTAAATCCCAAAACCCCCTCGCCGCACAGCGGGCGTCCCAGCGAATTGTTGAAGGCGTGAGGATTCTGCAAGATAACCCGGAAGCTGGAGTGCCAGTGGAAAACATGGGCGATTATCGGGACCTCATGCTGACGTTCGGGGCGGGTGAATATATTCTCCGGTATCGGGAAGAAACCAGCAGAATCGTGATTGTTCGTGTTCGACATAGCAAAGAAGAACACTTTTAGCGGATTCTTGACTCATCCAGGGGGTTACTCAGATTTCTATCGCGAACCTCGCGTAAGGATGCTGCCCGTCTATCTAACCTAACGTTTACGTCGAGTCGTCTAGAACCAGAACGATAGATAAAATCGGATCACGTTGGCATCAAACTGATACAGAGGTTCTTCCCCGGCGGCGTAGTCGTCGGGGGAAACCCGGACATCGCGAAAGTCTTCGTAGTCAAAACGGATGTGGTCCCAATAGAGGTTGATGCTGCTGCGTTCAAAACCCGGGATGGCGAAGCGCGGTAAATTATAGGTGGCACCCAAGCCAATCGTATTGGAGCTGAAGGGCCCCATTTCCTTATCGCGGGCCAGGTAGTTCTGGGCGTCGCGGAAGTCGTACAGATCCGAGTAAAAGTCCGCGCCGGTCTGATCGTAGTGGCGCAACTTCAACTCGAACAACCAGTTGTCGTCGTGACTGTGGGTGTAGCGCAGCTCACCGGTGTGGGCTTCGATCGCCCAGTTGTCCTGAAAGTATCGGTACTCCCCGCGCAGGGCGGAGCGGCGGTTGGGCAGGTGGTAAATGGCCCGCAGACCGAAGGCGTCGCTGTTGCGGGTGTTGGGGTAGACCTCCGGTTGATAGCTATAGCCACGGGCGCTACTGGAGTCCCGGTAGCGCACCTGCCGATACGCATTGTTCAGAAAACCTTCGTCAATGACCGCTTCATAACTGAACGCGGCAATCAGGTCGGTGCGCAGAATCTGGGTCAGGGTCAGTCCGTAGCGGCGGCGCTCCAGATGCTCTTCAAAGTCCGGTCGATCGTTGCGACCGATTACATCGTCGCCGTAGCTGGTGGTGAGGCTGACGGTGGTCAGGTCGCCAAAAAAAGTCTGGGTGATACCGAAGCTGACGGTTTCCGCGTCGTAATCATTTTCTTGGCTGGTAGCGTAGCCGGCGCTGATCAAGGTGCGGTCGTTCAGGTAGTCGATGCCGGCATTGTATTCGGTGCGCTCTTCGGCGTAGGGGCTGGCGGCAGAGTTGACGTCCACCCCAGCGGCTTCCACATCAATGGACGCGCCGCTGACGGTATCGACGTAATACTTACCGGACACCGAGACCGATTCGCCAATGCTTTTGCGCACCAACACCGAAGGCCCGTCAATCTTGACGCCGCCCCCATCGTAGCTGTGATACAGAACATCGATGCGCTCTTCGGGCAGTACGGACGCCCCGGCGGTGCCGGCAAAACACCCGACAGCCAGTAGCGCCAGCCAGTGCCTTGCCCGCGTGCGCGATCGATCAGTTGCAGCCACAGCCGCCTCCCGCACTGCCATCAGCGCCACGACCGGCCTCCCGGGCGTCGTGCACATGACCCAGATAACTGCTGGAAGCCGGGTCGCGATCAAAGCTCATGATCGGGTCGGCCAGCTTCTGGCGTTCGTAGGGTTGCACCCAGGGCTGCACACTGCAGGCACCGAGCAGAGCGCAGAAAGTGAGCGCGAGGCTGTAGCGAATCGGCTTCATTCGCGAATCAGCTCCCGGATCTGGTCGCGGTACTTGGCTTCATCACCTTCTTTGTAGCCGCGGTTGACGTAGCGCACATTGCCATCGCGATCCACCATCACGGTGGTGGGCATGGCGCTGACCTGGTAGGCGCGGCTGGCGGTGCTGTCGGGGTCGTACAGAATCGGGAAGGTGACGCCGACATCGTCCAGGAATTTTTGCGCGGCCTCGGGGTTCTGCTCGACGTTGACGCCGAACAGGGTGAAGCCGGCCTGCTCGTAGCGGTCGTGCAGCTCTTCCAGCAGCGGCATCTCCTTACGGCAGGGCGCACACCAGGAGGCCCAGAAGTTGATCATCACCACCTTGCCGCGCTGTTCTTCCAAACGAACGTTCTCACCGTTGTCGCTTTTCAGGGTGAAGTCCGGCGCCTTCTCGGCATAAGCCGAGGCCGCGAAACCGAACAT
>NZ_DGMV01000050.1:161367-164978 GCF_002388575.1 Marinimicrobium sp. UBA4509 | reverse complement strand
ACCGAACAGGGCGACCAGTAAATAGTGCGTCAATCTCATGGCTCAACTCCTCTCTTAAAACCCGATCATCATAATTAGAAAAACAGCGACACGCCCAGACGTGCCTCCAGATTGTTCACTTCCACCTCCCGGCCGAACAGCTCGTGGGTAAACACGTGGCCGCGCATGCCCAGGTCCAGAGCCAGCCAGTCGGTGGTGTACAGTTTGAAACCGGCGCCCAGATTGTAAGTAAAGTAATCCTGCCCGGCGAACTCGGTATTGCCGGCGCCGCCGATCACATAGGCGCTGGTGTTGAAGCTCCAGTTTTCCGTGAGATAAATCTGCCCCGGCAGGAAATTGTAACCCAGGGAAAGATTGTAATAGGTGTAGTCCCGCTGGTCTTCGGTGAGCAGTTCCACAGCGCCGCTCAGCAATTCATAGCTGGTTTCCCGGGTTTCGGTTTGGGCGGCGTTGGCCTGCAGGAAAATCGCTTCGGTGACATGATAGCTCAGGCTGACCCCGGCCACGGGATTGCTGCCGAAATCCTCCACGCTCATCAGCCCGTAGAACACGCCGAACTCGAAATTCTCGGTGTCCAGGTCGCGCTCGCTGATCCGCCGGCGCTCTTCGTCCGGGCCGACAATATCACCCAGCGGCCCGTCCTGAGCGAGGGCCAGCGGTGCTGTGCTCGCCAGGGCGAGGGCTAGAAGTAGACGTTGAAACCCAGTTGCCATTCGTTAACCTCTTCGTTGGTGTCGCGGCTGGTGAGTATCTGGTGTTGGGTCATTTCCAGGCGCAGAAAAAAGCGCCGGGTCAGGTAGACGTAAGCACCCAGGCTGGTCTGAAACAGGTTGTCTTCCCGGTCCTCGGCTTCCACCAGCGTCGCACTCGGTTGAATCCGGATCTGCCCGGTGCCCAGCCGGAAATAGGGCGAGACCCACCAGTCGGGAAAGGGCTGGTGCATCAACCCGACGCTGGCAATCCGGCTGTCGGAAAACTGCCCGGTACTTTGGCTCAGCCGCAGGTCGGCGGTGAGGTGTTCGGTAAAGCGAAACCCGAGGTTGAGCCCGAGGGAGTCGGCCCCATCAAAGTCACCCCCGGCAAACCCGAGTTCCCAGCGCCGCTCGCCATAGTCCTCGCGACCGGGTGCACGAATGTCGGGGGCCTGACCGGTGCGGTCGAGGGTGTTGGCCAGGCTGTCGACGTGTATCCAGCCGGTTTTGCCGCGTCGGGTGGTGATTTTGATCCAGTCGGTCCGGCGTTTTTCCAGGGTGATGGCTTCGTCTTTTTCGACGATATGAAAGATCGGATAGCCTTTGCCAGGACCCGTATGAACGTCGATATAAGTGGTGGCGACGGTGACTTTCGGGGCGTCGGCGTGGGTAGTTATTGCGATTATCGAAAGCGCTAATGTGAATAGCACTGTAGAGAGCTTTGCGGTGGCTGAACGTCCGGTCCGCTGTGGGGTGAAGCGTTTCAAGACTCGCTGTAAATACATCCCTGTACGCTCCTCACCGCTAGTCCCGCGGGTGAGGGTCTTGAAACGCTTCACCCCACATCGGCCCTCAGTGCGCTGTATCTCACCTCTCTCTCTCCTGTGACCTTGGGCGGGGCTCCTCCCGAGTTTTCTACAGAGTGAGGAGGTCAGGGGCGGGGTATACCCTTCCAGGACCGTAGAGCGCGGGATTCGCGATCCCGAGCGTACAGGGATGTATTTACAGCGAGTCCTGGAAGGGTATACCCCGCCCCTGACCGGACGTGACGCCACATAAAAAGGTTCCTGCTCATGAAAAATAACCAAGTCCCTCATTCGTCGTCCTGTCGCGCCCGGTCAAAAGGGTTATTGTAATAGCGGGCACCGGTGTCGAGCCATTCCCGCAGGAGTCGGAGTTCATCGGGGTTGAGCATACCACGGTGATCGACTGCGTCGGGGGCAGCCAGGTCGTTCGTCTGCTCAAAACGCGCAAAGAACGCGGCGCTGGCAGCGGCTCCGCCTCGGGATAATGGCGGTTGTACCGGCACCGTGGTCAGAATCGGAATCGGGTTGCCGTCGTCATCCAATACCAGCTCACCCTCCTCATCGGTTTCAAACTCCCCGGTTTCCACCAACAGGTCGATCACCGCGCCATCGACCAGCGTCACCTCATCGTCACCATTGAGTAGCTCAAGGTAAGACGTCATCTGGCCGTTGCCTGCCGCATTGCGGGTCAGCTCCAACTGGCCGGCGGGGACCCGAGGCGCATCGTCGGCGTCGAAACGGGTGTGACAGCCCACACAGGTGTGGTCCACGGGCTCATCGAATTCATCCAGGACCAACGTCGCCTGACCCTCGTCGTTTTCCTCGGTCAGCAGCCGCTGACGCTCCCACAGGCTCTGAATATGGTTTTCATAATTGATCACCACCCGGCACAGCGCCGTCCATTGGGTCTGGCAGCCTTCGCTGGTGGGCGGGTAAGTGGCCGAGACGGTCAGGCCTTCGTCAGGGTTTTCGTCGTTGGCGTACTCACGGTAATCGTCCGCCGCCAGGGCGCTGTACAGGCGCTGGTGATCCGGGTCGGGTTCGCGCACCGCCGGGTCGGTCCAGATGTCGGTGTAGCGGATATTCACGTTCGGATTGCGGGGGCCTCTAAAGCTACATGTGTCTGGCTCTTCAGGGTTGCTGCATGTCAGCGCGACTCGTGCTTCGAGCTCGGCCATAGTTTCTCCCATCATGGGGTTTTCAGGCTGACCTTCGATATCAGCAAGTAGAGTATTGGGAAAGGGGAGGCCCTCGGTATCCGCGCCGGTATAAGCGGGTAACGGCCCGCGTTCGGGGTGGCCGTGGGGGACTTCACTGTCGGCGCTGTGGCAGCCCTGACAATTGCGCTGTTCCCCGGGACGCAACTGCAACCAGTTGCGGTGCGGGGGCATGATCCGGGTGCCCTCGGCATCGACGATATCGAAACTGAAGGCGATATCCGCGGGCACCTTGGTCATTACCGAACCGTCGGGCTCGATGGGCACATAGCCGAGAATTTCCAGCAGGCCCCGGTTCTGGTTGAAGCGGTTGCCGAACACCTCGTCGTCCTGGTCGTTCAAGGTATCGTTGTCCGGGCTGGAGACGGCTTTCAGCAGTCGCAGGAAGCGGGCGGGCCGCTCGTCGGCCGTGGTCTGGGCCGGGTCCATCAGCGCGTCGATATCGACGCTCGCCTCGCCGTCCAGGTCGTACACACTCTGAATATGCAGTACCCCGACGCCTTCACTGACCCAGTTGGACTCGCCCACCAGGGGCTCCTGGAAACCGGGTCTCGGGCGGGGTTCCAGGGCGATGGGGTCGGTGACCATCTGGTCCTCTTCCGGCAGCACGACGGGCTGCTGGGTGGGGCCTTCCGGGTCGAACACCCACAGGCCGAACAGCGGTGGGGCGGGTTCGCTGCCCTCGGTGGTCAGCCATTCGTCGGTACAGGGGCGAATCCGGACGCCGTCGTCCTGCTCGGGATCGGGCACGGACACCCGGCAGGGGCTCCAACTGACCAGTAAGCGCTCACTACCATCCTGCATGGGATAGGCCGCGTGGTAGAGCCCGGCGCGGGAGATATCGCCGTTCAGGGGAATGGGTCGATCGGCGAGTGACGTTTGGGCCGGGCCGCCCG
>NZ_DGMV01000050.1:131801-161223 GCF_002388575.1 Marinimicrobium sp. UBA4509 | reverse complement strand
ACGTTTGGGCCGGGCCGCCCGCCACACCGTCCAGAGCCTGATCATTCTCGACATGGTTGGCCACATCCACCCGCACCAGGTCTCCGCCCAGCAGCTCGTCTTGTGGCTTGGCAATGGCCAGCAATTGACCGTCCAGTGTCAATTGGGTCGAGAAGAGGGCGGGTGCCTCACTGCCGGCCAGGCTGTGGTAGCCGTAGCGCGGCGCCAGGCCCGTTCCGTCGGGGTTGAGCTGATAGAAGCTCAGCCGGTTTTGCGCGAAACCATCCCAGCGGGTGAACAGCACCCGGCCCTCGACGTCGATCAGCGGCTGCAGGTCGTGGCTCTGGTTGTAGCTGATCTGGTCGATATTGCGCCCGTCCGCATCCATCACGTGGAGCACCAGGGCGTCCTGATTGTCGTTTTCGGTCTGGGCCGCGAACTGGGGTTTGCCGTCGTCAAGCAACACCGCCCGGTTGCGGCTCTGGCGGGTGGAGCTGAACAGGATGCGGTCATCCGGCAGGTACTGTGGGCTGACGTCCTGACCTGCCTCGGCGCTTAGATCGGAGCTGATCACCCGGCGCAGGGACTCGGTGTTCAGGTCATATTCCCAGATATTCCAGGTGGGTTGCTCGTCGTCATCCGCGTCTTCGATCTCCGGCGCCCGCAGGGCAAACAGGAAGCGGTCCCCATCCGGGTGGGGGGCAATGTCCTTTACATCGTAAAGCGCCCCCTCATCGAACAGCCCGGCGGTCAGCTCCCGCCGGCCCGCCGTCGCGGTGGCCCGGTCCTGGAAGTACAGTCGGGCGCCAGCGTTAAACTGGGCCGGCTCGGTCAGTACCTCTGCCAGAATTTCGTCGGAGTCCTCATCCCGGGGGACGGGGCGCAGCACATAGACAATCGGAAAATCCACCACCACCGGGTCCGGTGTCTGACCGCCGCCGCTGTCCTCGCCGGGCCCTACCGGGTCACCCACGCCACCGCCACAGGCAGTGAGCCCGAGGGCCAGAATCGGCAGCAATGTCGCACGTGTAGTGGCACTGAGTGTCATGACGGATGTCCCGGAGCAAAAGCGCCATTATCAGGGCTTTCAGGGCCGACGGAATGGGATCCAGTGCCAAAAAACGGGGTTGAATGCCGGAAGTGTGATCCACTTATCAAAACCCGTGGCTAAACCCGCACGGGAACTGGCTGGCATCACCCCTATAATGGTCTGGAACGCGCGTCAAATGTTACACAAAAACCACCAGACTCCCGCCGGCCAATGTGGCCCGGTCTGGCGGATAAGCACCAATGGCCTTGGGGAATAACCGTGAACAGCACCCGCCAACTTCCGTTACGCGGCGTCATGCGTCTGCGCTCCGTTTTCTGTCTGATGCTGATTCTGGTTGGCGTCGCGGCGCAGGCCGGCCCCCGGGAGCAGGCGCTGCAGATTCACAACCGCATTGCCGGCGTGCCGCCCAGTGAAAGCGTACTGCTGCAAATGGCCGACCTGATCGCTGAGGGAGACGTCGACGCCGCCGTTGAGTTGGCGATGGACAATGAGCATTTTTACAGCGTCACCCTGAAAAACATGGCCACGCCCTGGACCAATCGGGATCAGAGCGTGTTTGCACCGCTCAACGACTACACCGCCACCTTTATCGGCATGGTGCGCGACGGGGAAGACATTCGCGGTCTGCTCTACGACAACGTTCTGTACGTCGGAAGCGCCAGCGGATTGCCCGCCTATGCCAATGACGACAATCAGCATTACGAGGCACTGGAAACCCAGGGCCTGCCGCTGGGCGACCCGGAAGTACTGGTCAAGCGCACCCAGTCGGATGTCAACGGTCTGCCCGCCGAGGCGACCGCCGGGGTGATGACCAGTCGAGCCGCAGCGCGCGCCTTCTTTTACGCGGGCACCAACCGTGCCATGTTCCGCTTCACGTTACTCAATCACCTGTGCCGGGATCTGGAGCAGGTGCACGACACCAGCCTGACCCCGGACCGCATCCGTCAGGATGTCAGTCGCAGCCCCGGAGGGGACAGTCGGGTCTTCCTGAATAACTGCATGGGCTGTCATAACGGCATGGATCCTCTGGCCCAGGCCTATGCCTATTACAACTGGGACTATGATGCCGACGCCGATCCCGAGGGTGAGGACGGCCGACTGACCTACAACCGCGAAGGTGAAACCGAAGCGGAAACCGGCACCCGCGTGGTGCCCAAGTACCATATCAATGCCAATACCTTCCGCTATGGCTACGTGACCATGGATGATCAGTGGGACAACTACTGGCGCGAGGGCAACAACCGGGTGCTGGGCTGGAGTGATGCACTGCCGGGCAGCGGTGAGGGTGCCAAGAGCATGGGCATGGAACTGGCTCACAGTGAAGCGTTTGCCAGTTGTCAGGTGGAAAAAGTCTTTCGCCAGGTGTGCCTGCGCCAACCGGGTAGCCCCGAGGATCACCAGTTGATCGAAACCGCCACCGACCATCTCGCCAACGCCGGGTTCGATCTGCGCCGCGCGTTTATCGACACCGCCGACTATTGCAAGGGAGAGTGATGATGAACCTGATAAAGCACTCTCCAATCATCCTCGGATTTCTATTCCTGTTGGCAGGCTGTGGCTCCGATAGTGGCAGCGACGTCCAACAGAATGTTGACCCCAATCAGGAACCCCCGGCGGCCACCTACGACGGCCCGGCGCCGCAGACCGATGATGTGCAGCAGTTCAAACTGTCGGTGTGGGATCCACTGGCGGTGGAAAACCGCTGTGGCAGTTGCCATGGCACGGGCGGACAGGAACCCACCTTTGTGCGCTCGGACGATATCAATTTGGCCTATGCGGATATCAATGATTACATCGATCTGGAGCAGTCTGCCAATTCCCGTCTGGTGACCAAGGTCGCCGAAGGCCACAACTGTTGGCAGGCCAGTGCCGACGCCTGTGCCGACATCATCGAGGGATACGTAGAGGCCTGGGCCAGTGCCTCCGGTTCGGTCAGCACTCGGGTGGTCTTTGAGGCGCCGGATGATCAGGCCGTCGGCAGCAGTAAAATCATGCCTGCCGAACCTGGCGCTTTTGCCAGCACGGTCTATCCTTTGCTGACCGAATACTGCAGCGAATGTCACACACGCAGCGCACCCACGGCACAGCAACCCTACCTGGGCAGCAGCTCGGTATCTCTCTCTTTCGAAGCGGCGCGCACCCGTATGCGCCTGGATGATCCGGCCGATTCCCGACTGGTGCAACGACTGGGTAACGAGGGCCATAACTGCTGGAGTGATGACTGCCAGAGCGATGCCAGTGCCATGACCGCGGCCATCACCGAGTTCGCCGACAGTATTGCGGAAACCGAGATCAATCCGGATCTGGTGGTCAGTCGGGCGCTCAGCCTCGGTAACGGCATCGTCGCCAGCAGCGGCGGACGGATCGACACCCACATTATTGCCAAGTACGAGTTCAAAACCGGACAGGGTCCCATCGCCTACGACACCAGTGGTGTCGAACCCGCCGCCAACCTCAATCTCAGTGGTGATGTGCAGTGGATGAGCTCCTGGGGGCTTCGCCTGAACAGCAGCGGCAATGACGGAAAGGCCCAGGCGGCCACCAGTGGTAGCCGCAAGCTGCACGACCTGCTCACCGCCACTGGTGAGTATAGTATCGAAGCCTGGGTGATTCCCGATAATGTGACCCAGGGGGACGGCGGTGCGGATACCGCCCGCATTGTCAGCTACTCCGGTAGCAACGATGTGCGCAATTTTACTCTGGGCCAGACGCTCTACAACTACGATTTTCTCAATCGCAGCGGTGAGACCGACGTCAATGGTTTGCCTGCCCTGTCCACCAACGACGCTGACGAACGCCTGCAGGCCACCTTGCAGCATGTGGTGGCCACCTTCGATCCGGTCAACGGTCGACGCCTGTATGTGAACGGTGAGTTTACCAACGATGAGGATCCTCTGGCGGGCGCCGCGCTGGAAGAGTGGAGCGAAACCTTTGCGTTGGTGCTCGGCAACGAAGTGTCCGGCAGTGATTACGCCTGGAGCGGCAGCATCCGCTTCCTGGCCATTCACAATCGCGCCCTGTCGCCCGAGGCGATCGGGACCAATTTTGAGGTGGGCGTCGGTGCATTGTTTTATCTGTTGTTCGATGTCTCGGATCAAATCGGTCTGGATCCGCAAACGGCGTACATCGCTTTTGAGGTACAGCAGTTCGACGATTACGGCTACCTGTTTGCCGAGCCCTTCTTCCTGACTCTGGATGATGACGTGACGGTACCCCCCACTCCGATCAAGGGCATACGCATTGGCGTCAATGGTCGAGAGGCCCCGACGGGTCAGGTATTTGCCGCCCTGGAGACCGAGCTGAGTTCCGAAGCCTTTGTCGAGAGGCGTCAAACCCTGTCCGGCCAGGGTGCCGTGATTGAGTTGCAACAGGGGCCGGACAGCGATCAGTTCTTCCTGACCTTTGATCGCCTGGGGGAGCATGAATTCGTTCGCGTGGAGTCCGAACCGCCAGCGCCGGGCAGTCCCGCTGTGATCGAAGATCAACCGCGCCTCGGTCTGCGCTCCTTTGCCGCGATCAATGCCACTCTGTCTACCGCCACCGGCATTCCGGGTACCACCGCTTCGGTGGCCGGCACCTATGAAAAAGTCCGCCAGCAATTGCCCACCGCCCCGCAGGTAGACGGCTTTGTCGCTGCGCACCAGATGGGGGTGACCCAATTGGCCGTGGCCTATTGTTCGGCGTTGACGGCGGACAGCGACAAGCGCAGCGACTATTACGCCGGATTTGATTTCAGCGCCGGTGTCAGTGGTGCCTTTGATACCGACGGTAGGGCGGCGGTAATCGAACCGTTGCTGAAACATCTGCTCGCCGCCGAAATCGAAGGCGAGCCACTGGCCAGCCAGGCGGATCCGGCGGCCCTGCGCACCGAAATGAATGATCTGATTGATCGGATGGCGACCAGCGGCGGCGACGCCGAGCGCAGCCGTACCATCGTCACCGCCCTGTGCGCGGCGACCCTGGGCAGTGCCCTGACGCTGGTGCAGTAACCGGCTTTCAGGAACTGTTATTGATGAACATTGTTCTCGACCCAACCCGGAGCAACAAGGCAAACCACTATGGCTAAACGACAGGCTCCTCTGCACCCGGATGCACCGCTGCTACTGGATGGTCACCACCGCCCCATGACCCGGCGGGAGCTGATTTCCCACGGCTTCAAAGCCGGGGCCGGTACCATCGTTGGCGGCTCGTTGAGCGGGCTGATCGTCAACTCCGCCCTCGCCCAAGAGGTGAATCTGGCCAACGATATCGAGCAACTGCGCCAGGACTGCGGCATTGCCAGCACCGGGGCGGGCAAGATTCCGTTTATCTGTTTCGATCTGGCCGGGGGCGCCAATATGGCGGGCTCCAATGTGCTGGTGGGCGGCCCGGGAGGGCAACTGGATTTCCTGAGTACGGCGGGCTACAGCAAGCAGGGCCTGCCGGGGGACATGACCCCTCAATCCTCCACCGAGGATTTTGTGAACACCGATCTGGGCCTGGCGTTTCACAGCGACAGCCAGATGCTCGCCGGCATTCTGGAGCGGGCCGGCGCCCGCACGGAGTTGGTCAACGGCTGTGTGATTCCGGCCCGCTCGGAGAACGATACCGGCAATAACCCCCACAACCCCATGTACGGCATCAACCGCGCCGGTGCCAACGGCGAGCTGCTGGCGCTGATCGGCTCCCGGGCCAACGACTCCGGCGGCAACTCCCTGGCGCCTGCCTCCCTGATCAACCCGGAGGTGCGCCCCACCAAGGTGGACCAGCCCAGTGACGTCACCGGTCTGGTGGATACCGGGGACCTGGTCAACATGCTCAGCCAGGAAGATACCGTGCGGGTGATGGAGTCCATGACCCGCATGAGCCGGGCGCGGCTGAACAACCTGAATTTTGGCACCACCGAGGATGAACAGCTCAAGGAGCTGCTGAGTTGTGGCTACGTGAAAAGCGCCGATCTGGCGGCCCGCTTCGGCGACCCGGCCTCCATCGACCCGGAAGCGGACCCGGATATCATCGGCCCCAACGGCATTTTCTCGGAAGCCGAATTCATGAGCGACCGGGAGTTCCGGAAAACCGCCTCGGTCATGAAGCTGGTGGTGGAGGGCCGCGCGGGCGCGGGCACCGTCACCATGGGTGGCTACGACTACCACACCGGCGACCGGGCCACGGGCGAAATCCGCGACCTGCGCGCCGGGCGCTGCATCGGCGCCTGCCTGGAATACGCCGCCCGTAAAGGCGTGCCGATCATGGTCTATGTGTTCAGCGACGGCTCGGTATTCAGCAACGGCATGATCGATGATTCCCCGGAGGGGCGCGGCAAAGGCGTCTGGACCGGTGACAATCAACAGACCGCGGCGTCCTTCTTCCTGGTGTACAACCCCAATGGTCGCCCGCAACTGCTGGAGTCCAATGGTGGTCCGGAAGCGCATCAGCAGATCGGCTACATGCGCCCCAGCGGTGACGTGGAAACCGCCTCCACCCCGGCGGCCAACAACGTCAACCTGCTGGTGGAAACCGTGGTGCTCAACTACATGGCGTTGCACGGTGAGCAGAGCCGCTTTGGCGATGCGGACAAGTTCCCCCGCAATGGCTTGGGTAATGCCGCCATGATGGATCGACTGACGGCGTTCCAGCCAATATGTAACGGCACCATCGATAACCCCGCGTAACTTGAGTGGGATGACGGCGGATGCGCCTTCGGCTTATCCGCCCTACGGCCGAGCGCAGCGGTATAAATCTGCGTAGGGCGGATAAGCGAAGCGCATCCGCCGTTACCAAAATCAATGCAATATCCGTCGGGCGCGATAAGACCGAAGCCCGCATCCGCCGTAAACCAAACCGACACAACAAACTGATCCTGCCTCCTACCCCCACCGTATTGTTTGGGTGACGCTGAATCTCTGCTAATCTCATAGGTGGAGGTGGCAACCCATGAGATGGAATCGACGCGGTTTTACCTTACTACGGCCAGGGCTGCTGCTCTGGCTGGCCTTGCTGATGCTGGGCGCCTTCGGCCTTCAGGCCCAGGAAACGGACGATACGGCGTCCGGCGGCCCCCATGTGGCCGAACTCACCATTGACGGACCCATCGGGCCCGCCACCAAAGACTATATTCTGCGCTCCATCGACACCGCCCATGAAGCCGGCGCCCACGCCGTGCTGATCCGCATGGACACCCCCGGCGGCCTGGACGCCGCTACCCGCGACATGATCAAAGGCATTCTCGCCGCCCCCCTGCCGGTGATCACCTACGTCCATCCTGCCGGCGCCCGCGCCGCCAGTGCCGGCACCTATATCCTTTACGGTAGCCATGTTGCCGCCATGACCCCGGCCACCAGCCTCGGCGCTGCCACCCCGGTCCAGATGGGCGGCCTGCCCACGCCGCCTTCGGGGGAGCAAGAGCCGGTGGACGATGGCAGTGAGGGCTCCGGCGAAGAATCCTCGGAAAAGTCTCCCCAACCCGGTAGCGCCATGGAGCGCAAGGTAATCAATGACTCGGTGGCCTTTATCCGCGGCCTGGCGGAGCGCTATGACCGTAACGCCGACTGGGCTGAAAAAGCGGTGCGCGACGCGGTGAGCCTGACCGCCAGCGAAGCCCTGGAGCAGAACGTGATCGATCTGGTGGCCGACAACCGCGAGGATCTTCTGGCGCAACTCGATGGCCGCGAGGTCAAATTGGAAAGCGGCCCATTCACCCTTCAGACGGCGGATCTGCCCATAGTGAGTTATGCGCCGGATTGGCGCAGTGAGTTACTGGGCATAATCACCAATCCGCAGATTGCCTCGATTCTGCTGTTGATCGGGGTCTATGGGCTGATACTGGAAGGTTATAACCCGGGCGCCCTAGTGCCCGGTGTGGTCGGCATCATCTGTCTGCTGCTTGGGCTCTATGCGCTGCAGGTGTTGCCGGTGAATTATGCGGGGCTGGCGCTGATCGTGCTCGGGGGCATACTCATACTGGCGGAAGCATTCCTGCCCAGCTTCGGGGTACTCGGCATAGGCGGAGTGATAGCTCTGGTGATGGGGTCCATCATGCTGGTGGATACCGACGTGCCGGGTATGGAGGTGTCCTATGAGATTGTGGGTGCGGTGGCCGCTGTGGGATCACTGGTTGTGCTGGGCATTGTCACCATGGTCGGTCGTAGCTTGCGAATGCCGCGCAAGGATGTCAGCCACGCCATGGTGGGTCGGGTTGCGGACGTTACCCAGGTAGGTGAAGAGCATGCAACGGTTCGTATTGATGGCGAGTTCTGGACAGTGTCCAGCGAACAACCACTGAAGCCTGGCGACACGGTGGAGGTGGTGTCGCAGGACGGTTTGCACTTGAGGGTACGCCCTACCGGTCAGTAAAGGGCGGCTGGCACTTTTATCCAAGAACGGAGATTCCCTATGTTATACGAATATTTCTTTGGTCTACTCATCACCTTTGTGGTGTTACTGCTCGCCTATGCGATTCGCATTCTGCGCGAGTATGAACGGGGCGTG
Organism: Marinimicrobium sp. UBA4509; assembly: GCF_002388575.1. Lineage (NCBI taxonomy): Bacteria > Pseudomonadati > Pseudomonadota > Gammaproteobacteria > Cellvibrionales > Cellvibrionaceae > Marinimicrobium > Marinimicrobium sp. UBA4509. Next base: position 152,726 of record NZ_DGMV01000050.1, on the reverse strand, counting down.
GTATTCATGCTGGGCCGTTTTCAGAAGGTCAAAGGCCCCGGTCTGGTAATCATCATTCCTTTCATCCAGACCATGGAGAAGGTGGACTTGCGTACCATCGTCATGGATGTGCCGAGTCAGGACGTGATCAGCCGGGACAACGTCTCGGTGAAGGTGAATGCGGTGGTGTACTTCCGGGTGGTTGACCCGGAGAAGGCGATCATCAATGTGGAGCAGTACTACGAAGCGGTCAGTCAACTGGCCCAGACCACGCTGCGCTCGGTACTCGGTAAACACGAGCTGGATGAAATGCTCTCCGAGCGCGACAAGCTGAACCAGGATATTCAGGAAATTCTGGACCAGAGCTCCGATACCTGGGGCATCAAGGTCAGCAATGTGGAAATCAAACACGTTGACCTGGATGAGAGCATGATCCGGGCGATTGCCCGTCAGGCTGAGGCCGAGCGCTCACGGCGTGCGAAAATCATTCACGCCGAGGGTGAGTCACAGGCCGCGGCCAAGCTGACCGACGCGGCGGTGGAGCTGTCCAGGAACCCCAACGCGATGACGCTGCGCTATTTGCAGACGTTGATTGATATTGCGGGGGAGAAAAACTCCACCATTGTGTTCCCGCTGCCGGTGGATATGCTGGGTAACATTATGGAGCAGTTTAAGTCTAAATCGTAGGGCACCCATGCGGTGCCGTTCCGATATTCATACAGGTCACCCGGGTTTTACGGCACGACATGCGTGACCTGCGTTTGGTAACGGCGGATGCGGGCTTCGCCCTCCGAGGCGTCGGACCGATCCGCCCTACGCGAATCTATACCGCTGCGCTCGGCCGTAGGGCGGATAAGCCGAAGGCGCATCCGCCGTTACCCAAACCGGCGCGTCGAAGCGAAGCGCATCCGCCGTAAACCAATGCTAACCACCCGCCATCACTCATTCTCCTGCCGCGCATACACCTCCACCGCCTCGGTCTCATCAATCACCACATCCACACTGATGGGCTGACAACATACCTGGCAGTCCTCCACATAAGACTGCTCGCTGATCGACGGATCGATCAACAGGGTGATCACTTCATCGCAATACGCGCAGTGGATGTTTTTCTCGATCTGTTCAGACATGATTACCTCCGTAACCAGCGAGCCTATAGCTCTAGGATAGCCTTTCGCAAGCTCAGGTTCCCGGGAGATGCTGTGCTAATTCGCCCAGGACATAAAATCATGTAAGATTCCAACATCACCGCATTAATGGAGAAAACGATGATTCAGGCGACAATCTCTCGATATGCACGGCTTACCCGCCCGTGGGCACTGACCGGAATGATCGCCAGCCTGTTGATGGCTGGTTGCAGTATCGCTCCGGAGAGGCCAGAGTCGGCGGCTTGGCCGGAGTATGAAACCGATGCAGCCCAGGCATTTGCCAGCCAGTGTCGGACGGGGCTGGAGTCTGCTCAGGCCCAACTGGAAAAAATCGAGAATGGACACTATTCGGACAGTACCGACCGCCTGCTAGACGCCATCAACGAGCTGGATATCGTCTCTGATCGTGCCGTTAGTCGCGCCTCGCTCTACTTCAATGTACATCCCGACGCGCAAGTGCGAGAGGCTGCGGCAACCTGCCGCGAACGTGCGGTGGAGCTGTTCAGCAACATCAGCCTGTCGCGCCCTCTATATCAGCAGGTCGCCGACATCGAAATCGGGTCCCTGAACGGGCTGGAAAAACGCTACGTGGAAGAGATGCTGGAGGGGTTCAAACGCTCCGGTGTTGATCGGGACGAAGCGACTCGTCAGCGTATCCGGGCATTGAACGAGCAACTCAACAAGCTCGGGCAGACATTCGGGCGGAACATCAATCAGGATGTGCGCTCGGTGGCAATCAAGGATGCCCATCGCCTGGAGGGTTTGCCCCAGGACTTTATTGACAATCATCCGCCCAATGAGAACGGCGATATTGTCATCACGACCGATTACCCGGATTACTTGCCGGTTATGCAGTACGCGCAGGACGATGAGTTGCGTCTTGAACTTTATCGAGAGTTCCGTCGCAGAGGTTATCCAGACAACGAGCTCGTCTTGCGGGATATCCTGGAGGCTCGATACGAACTGGCTCAGCTGTTGGGTTACGACACCTACGCTGATTATGTGACCGAAAACAAGATGATCAGAAGCGCTGACAACGCCCAGGAGTTTATCGATCAGATTGCTGAAATCGCCAAACCCCGATCGGACGCCGAGTACGACAAGTTACTGGCACGGTTGAGAAAAATTGATCCCAGTGCGAGCTTTGTGGGGGATTGGCAGAAAACCCACTTGCAAGAGCTGGTCAAGAAAGAGCAGTTTGAAGTGGATGCGCAACAAGTGCGTCAGTATTTTCGCTACGAGGCGGTGCGCGATGGCATCTTTGACCTGACCGAGACGCTGTTCGGTGTGACCATCAAACCCTGGGAAACGGACTCCTGGCACGAGGATGTGGAAGCGTACGAGATGTGGCAGGACGACGAATTGCTGGGTCGCTTTTATCTCGATATGCACCCCCGGGATGGAAAGTACAAGCACGCGGCCGCATTCAGTCTTCAAGACGGTGTGAAAGGTATTCAGGAGCCGATCAAAGCTCTGGTCTGCAACTTCCCCGGTGCTGAGGGTCCTGGCTACATGGAACACAGCCAAGTAGAAACTTTTTTGCATGAATTCGGCCATCTGCTGCATGGAATTTTCGCGGGGGATCAACCCTGGTTGTCGTTCTCCGGTATCAAAACCGAGTGGGACTTTGTCGAGGCGCCGTCCCAGATGCTGGAAGAGTGGGTGTGGGACGCCGACACTCTGAAGTCATTCGCTCGCAACAGCGAGGGAGAACTGATTCCCGAGGAGTTGGTAAGGAAGATGAACCTGGGGCGCGACTTCGGACAAGGGCTATTTGCCCGGCATCAGATGTTCTACGCGGCCATTTCCCTGAACCTGTATGATCGTGACCCGGCCGAGGTGGACTTCGATGCGTTGATTCCCGAATTACAGTCCGAGTACTCACCGTTCCCCTTTGTAGACGGTACCTACTTCCACACCAGCTTTGGTCACCTGTACGGTTACTCGGCCATTTACTACACCTATATGTGGTCGAAGGTTATCGCCTCGGATATGTTCAGTGAATTCAAGCGTGAAGGCCTACGCAATACCGAAGTGGCGCGCCGCTACCGCGAAGAGGTGTTAGCGCCCGGCGGCACCGAAGATGCGGCCGTGCTGGTGGAGAACTTTCTGGGCCGCCCTTACAGCTTTGACGCCTTTGCCGAAGAATTGTCGCCGGATGTCGTGGAGGAGGTTGAAGAATGATGGGAACCACCCCGCGCGGTCTGTTCACCGCGCTCGTCTTGAGTCTGGGATTGATCGGCTGCTCAGATAGCGACAATGACGGAGAAACCCCAGTTGAGCGCGGCAATCGCGAACAGATTCTGCATATGGGTAATGGCGATGAGCCGTCGGATGTGGACCCGCACACCACCACTGGCATTCCCGAATACTTCATCCAGAAGGCCCTGTTCGAGGGTCTTGTCAGCAAACATCCGGAGACCCTGGAAGTGGTGCCCGGGGTCGCCGAGAGCTGGGAAGTATCTGAAGACAATCGAGTATTTACTTTCCATCTGCGTGAAGACGCCCGCTGGTCCAACGGAGACCCGGTAACGGCGGAAGATTTTGTCTGGTCATGGCAGCGGGCATTGATGCCGGCGCTCGGCAATCAATACGCCTATTCGCTGTTTGTAATTGAAAATGCTGAGGCTTACCATCGAGGAGAGATCGAAGACTTTTCCGAAGTGGGGGTGAAGGCGCTCGGCGAGCGGACGCTCGAAGTCACCCTGAAAAATCCCACGTCCTATTTTTTGCAGTTGCTGGATCACCACAGCATGTTCCCGGTACATCGTGACACTGTGATGGCTCATGGTGATATGGATGAGCGCGGCACCCGTTGGACTCGTCCCGAAAATTTTGTCGGTAACGGACCATTCACCATCAAAGAGTGGTCACCCGGTCGGGTTGTCGTGGTCGAGAAAACCTCCCAGTATTGGGACGCTGATCAGGTAAAGCTGCAGGAAATCCATTTCCACCCAATCCAGCAGGTCACCACTGAAGAACGTATGTTCCGCTCGGGACAGCTGCACATCACTAATACCATGCCGACGTCAAAAATTTCGGTTTACCGCGAGGGCGACCACCCTGCACTTCGGATCAATCCCTATCTCGGCACCTATTTTTACCTCATCAACACCGAGCGCGAACCTTACGATGATGTCAGGGTGCGTCAGGCTCTGGCGTACAGCATTGATCGGGAGGCTATTGTCAGCAGTATCACTCAAGCCGGAGAGAAGCCCGCCTACGCGCTTACCCCACCGGGTACCCTGGGCTACACACCCCAAGCCAAAGTGCCTTACGATCCGGAACGCGCCCGGGAGTTGTTGGCGGAAGCCGGTTACCCCGGTGGCGAAGGCATGCCTAAAGTGGAAATCCTGTACAACACTATGGAGGACCACAAGAAGATTGCTCTGGCAATTCAGCAGATGTGGCGCCGGGAGTTGAATGTGGACGTCACTCTACGTAACCAGGAGTGGAAAGTGTACCTGAACAGTAAGCGCATCAGTGACTTTGATCTGGCGCGTCTTGGCTGGATCGGTGATTACGTCGACCCTAGTACCTTTCTCGATCTGTTCATAACCGGCGGCGGCAACAACAACACCGGTTGGGGTAACGATCAGTATGATGAGCTGCTGCAGAAAGCCGCCAGGGCCTCAAGCCGCGAAGAGCGTTATGATTACTTTCAGCAGGCCGAAAGCATCCTGATGGAAGAAGTTCCGCTGATCCCTCTGTATAACTACACGACCAAACGGCTGGTGAGCCCATCGGTCAAAGGTTGGCACAACAACATCATGGACTACCACCCCTATAAATATCTGTCTCTTGAACCGGTCAGCGATATGCCCGAGCAGCCGGCGGCGGAGTAGTAGGGAAGCGTTATGTTGCGGTTTATTGTTGGACGGCTGGGGCAGGCGATACCGGTGATGTTGGTGGTGGTGACCATCACCTTTTTTATGGTGCGCTTGGCTCCGGGCGGTCCCTTTGATACGGAACGCGCGGTGCCGCCGGAAGTGATGAAGGCGCTCAATGAGCGCTACAATCTCGACCAGTCCATGGGCGCTCAGTACCTGAACTATCTGGGCGGTTTGCTGCAGGGCGACCTGGGTCCTTCGTTTAAATTCCCCAATCGTACCGTCAATGAAATGATTGCCAGCGGCGCGCCGGTGACTTTCGAACTGGGGCTCTACGCGATTCTGTTTGCGCTGGTCATCGGCTTGCTGGCCGGTGTGGTGGCCTCTTTGCGGGCCAACCCCCTGCAGGACTATGTGCCCATGTCGCTGGCCATGGTGGGCATCTGCCTGCCATCCTTTGTGCTCGGGCCCATGCTGGTTCTGGTGTTCGGCATCTGGCTGGAGTGGTTGCCAGTGTCGGGCTGGGGCAGCTCCGCCGGGGACAAGATTCTGCCCTCCATCACCCTGGGCTCCACCTACGCCGCCTATATCGCGCGCATCAGTCGCGGCGGTATGCTCGAGGTGCTGTCACAGGATTACATTCGTACCGCGCGGGCCAAGGGGCTGTCCACTTTTCGCATTGTGACGGTGCACGCTCTGCGCGGTGGCATCACTCCGGTGGTGTCGTTTATGGGGCCGGCCATTGCCGGGCTTTTGGCGGGCTCCTTTGTGGTGGAAACCATTTTCCAGATTCCGGGGCTGGGCCGCTTTTTCATCCAGGCGGCGTTCAACCGGGATTACACCATGGTGCTCGGCATGACCATTTTCTTCGCGGGGTTGATTATCCTGCTGAACCTGATTGCGGATACGGTATTGGTATGGCTCAATCCGAAACTGCGCCCCAACGCTCGCCCGAGTTGAGCGGGCAGGCCCTGGAGTCGGGCAGTTCGCTCTGGCATGACGCCTTTGTGCGCCTGCGTCGGAATCGCTTGGCGATGCTCAGTCTGGTGTTTCTGGTCGCTCTGGTACTGATTGCGTTGGTGACTCCCTGGCTGGCGCCCTACAGTTATCATGAACAGAACCTGGCGCTGGGTGCTAGCGCGCCCTCAGCGGAACACTGGTTGGGCACGGATACTCTGGGCCGGGATCTGCTGACCCGCATCATGTACGGTACCCGTGTGTCCCTGATGGTGGGCTTTATCGCCACGGCGGTGGCGTTGGGCATCGGGGTACTCTGGGGCACCACCGCGGGTTTTCTCGGCGGGCGTGTCGACATGGTGATGATGCGTCTGGTGGATGTGCTGTATGCATTGCCGTTTGCCATCTTTGTGGTATTGCTGACGGTGGTGTTCGGCAGCAGTCTCTTACTGCTGTTTCTAGCCATCGGCGCTGTGGAGTGGCTGACCATGGCACGCATCGTGCGCGGTCAGGTGTTGGGGTTGCGCCGCCAGGAGTTTATCGAAGCGGCCACCGCCATCGGCCTGTCGCGCTGGCGGATCATTACCCGTCACCTGATTCCGAACGCCCTGGGGCCGATCATTGTCTATACCACGCTGACAATTCCCAGCGTGATTCTGCTCGAGTCTTTCCTGAGTTTTCTCGGCCTTGGCGTCCAGGCGCCCCAGAGTTCCTGGGGCTCGCTGATTTCCGATGGCGTGGACACCATGGAGGAGTACCCCTGGCTGTTGATCTTTCCCGGGCTGACTCTCGCTGTTGCCCTGTTCGCCCTGAATTTTCTGGGCGATGGGTTGCGCGATGCCCTCGACCCACGTGTTTCCAAAGACTGAAGCTATGGCACTCTTGTCGGTAGAACATCTGTCCGTTCACTTTCACACCCGCGAAGGCGTGGTGCGAGCGGTGGATGATGTCAGCTTTTCGGTCGAGCCGGGCCAGGTGTTGGGCATTGTGGGTGAGTCCGGTTCGGGAAAGTCGGTGGCCTGCTACAGCCTGCTCGGCCTGATTCCCATGCCGCCAGGGCGTATCGAAAGCGGGCGGGCGGTATTCGATGGCACGGATCTACTGGACTTAAGCGAGAAGCAGCTGCGCGCTGTTCGCGGTCGCCGGATCAGTATGGTATTTCAGGATCCGATGACCAGCCTGAATCCCTATATGCGCATTGGCGACCAGTTGGTGGAGTCCCTGCGGCAGCATCATCGGGTAGACAAAAAGGTCGCGCGGGAGCGGGCCATACTGTCTCTGGAGGAGGTGGGTATTCGCGAGGCGCGCCAGCGAATCGACAATTACCCACACGAGTTTTCCGGCGGTATGCGCCAGCGGGTGATGATCGCCATGGCGTTGATCACCGAGCCGGAACTCCTGATCGCCGATGAGCCCACCACCGCGTTAGACGTGACGGTACAGGCACAGATATTGGAACTGATCAAAGAACTACAGCGTCGCCGAAACCTGACGGTGGTGTTCATCAGCCACGACCTGGGCGTGGTGGCCGGACTGGCGGATCATATTCTGGTGATGAAATCCGGGCAGGTGGTCGAGGCCGGGCCGCCCAGGCAGATTTTCCGCGCACCTGAACACCCCTATACCCGGCAATTGATCGAAGCGATTCCCACCAGTGCCAAACCGGCCGAGGGGGCCTTGGAGGATACTTCCTTTCTGGATGTACGCCAGCTGTACACCGCCTTTCCGGTGTACAAAGGGCTGTTTTTTCCCCGCGAGGTGAGCCGAGTCGAAGCGGTCAAATCGATCAATCTGTCGGTTCGAAAAGGCGAGATCCTGGGATTGGTCGGAGAGTCCGGTTCCGGCAAGTCTACCCTGGGGCGCAGCATCATGCGGCTGGTGGACAGCCAGTCCGGAGAAGTCTGGCTGGATGGCAAGAGCCTGAGCGCCCTGCGCAAAGGCGAGCTGAAACGCGCACGGCGCGATTTTCAGATGATTTTTCAGGATCCCTACGCCTCACTCAACCCGCGAATGACCGTGTTTGACGCGCTGGCCGAGCCGCTCCTGCTACACGGCCTCGCGGATCGGGGCAATCTGCGCGAGCAGGTCAATCAGTTGATGGACGACGTGGGTCTGGACCGGCGGTCCGTGCGCAAATACCCCCACGAGTTTTCTGGGGGCCAGCGTCAGCGGGTGGCCATTGCCCGGGCCCTTGCGGTCCGGCCCAGACTGATCGTGGCCGACGAGCCGGTCTCGGCACTGGATGTCACCATCCAGGCCCAGGTACTGGACCTGTTGCTGGCGCTCACCCGACGCCACGGTCTCACTATGCTGTTCATCTCTCACGATCTGTCCGTGGTGCGCTATCTGTGCGACCGGGTGGCGGTGATGAAGCAGGGCGAAATTGTGGAGCAGGGTGAGACTGAGGCCGTCTTCTCACATCCGAAACACCCCTATACCCGCGACCTGCTGGACGCCATTCCCTCGGTCGACTTTAGTACTGAATCAGTCCAGTAGTCGCGCCACACGTTGGCGCAGTGCCGGCACCACCTCCGCCTCAAACCACGGATTGCGCCGCAACCACAGGTTGTTCCTGGGGCTGGGGTGGGGCATGGGCAGCTTATCGGGCCAGTAGTCCCGCCAGTTGGCCACCCGCCGGGTCAGGGTTTCCCGGCTCTTGCCCAGATGGTAGGCGTGGGCGTATTGGCCGATCACCAGGGTCAGTTCCAGGTTGGGCAGTTGCGCCAGCAGGTGGTGGTGCCAGGTCTGGGCACATTCGGGCCTCGGTGGCAGGTCGCCGGAGCGGCCCTTGCCCGGGTAGCAGAAGCCCATGGGGATGATGGCCAGTTGGGTGGGGTCGTAAAAGGTTTCGCGGTCGATGCCCATCCAGTCCCGGAGCCGGTCGCCACTGGGGTCATTGAACGGCAGCCCGGTATCGTGCACCCGCCGTCCGGGCGCCTGAGCGGCTACCAGGATGCGGGCGTCCGGGTGAAACTGCAGGACCGGCCGGGGCCCCAGGGGGAGTGAGGGGGCACAAAGGGTGCAGCGGCGAACGTCGTCCAGCAGTGGTTGCCAGTCGTTGTAGGATGTTGGCAAGCGAGTACCTCTCTCGGTGGTCTGGGCTCGGGAAATTGTAAAGCCTTTAGCGCGCCCCTGTCGTGCCGGATGGTGGGTTGAGTTTTATGCCAGCCCCGATGGCCTGTGGACTTTTGTGCCCACTTGTTGAAATGTCGGTCACGGGTTGTACGAGATGTGTCCGGCTTCATATTTTTTTCCCGCCAAAAACACGAAGCTACCGTCGATCCCAACCCGTTTCGGCACCAGAGCCGTAAGGCTTTGTGGGATTGTTGTACCCGAAATCGTTATTTAATAATTGACTATAAGAGGGACTATCTATGCGGTACCAATCGTTGTTATTCGGTTCATTTACCCTGATGTTGTCCGCCAGTGTGATGGGGCATGGCGTGATGTCGGAACCGGCGTCACGCAACTGGACCTGTGGCGCCATCACCAAACCTGATACAGCTCCGGCGGGCAGTGCCTGTGCTGAAGCATTTGAAGGTGACTTCCAGGGCGGTTACCAGTTCATGAGTGTGCTCACTCACGATCTGGGTCGTAAAGGTGTGTCTCCGTTGCCGGACAATGTCTGTGGCTTCGACAGTGAGACCTGGCAGGGCGGCGCCACCCCGTGGGACAAACCCATTGACTGGCCCACCAATGAAATCAGCTCCGGGCCTCTGACCATCACCTGGGACATTTCCTGGGGCCCGCACTTTGATGACACCGAAGAATTCGTCTACTACATCACCAAGCCGGACTTCCAGTACGAGGTGGGCAAGCCACTGACCTGGGACGACTTTGAGAGTGAGCCTTTCTGTGACCTCACCGGCTATGACGACACCAACCCCGGCGCCACGCCGAACATTACACCGGAGAAGGGCAGCTCGCTGTTCCATACCGAGTGTGTGGTGCCGGAGCGTACCGGGCGGCATGTGATCTACGGGGAATGGGGGCGCAACTACTATACCTACGAACGCTTCCACGGCTGTATTGATGTGCAGTTCGATGGTGACAATGGGGGCGATCCGCAACCGGATCCGGTCGTGGCTGATCTGACCGCTTCACCGGCAAACAGCGTGTTTGCCGGTGCCGGCGAGATTCAGCTCAGCGCCTCTGGCTCATCTGGCAGCAACCTCAGCTATAACTGGAGCGTCGAAGCCAGCAACAGCGCTCTGTACTCGCTGAGCAGCACCTCGGACGCCAGCACGGTACTGACTCTGGCCGAGCCGCAGTCCGAGAGCGACGTGACCGTTCGGGTTCAGGTGAGCAATGCCGATGGCTCGGACACCGACGCCTTCAGCTTCACTCACGTACCCTCCACCGGCACCAGTTGGGAAGATGTGGCACCGCTGACCAACGCGGCGCAGACGCTCAGCGCGGGCGACGAAGTGCAGTTGCGTCTGGTGACCAACGAAGGCGCGGATGTTTACCTGCCGAGCACACCGTTTGTGGTCGACAATGGTGACGCCGCTGTCTGGACCTATGAGCTCGCTCAGGCCGTCAATGGGGAAAACACCGATGTACGGGTTGGTGTGCTGAACGATGACGGTGACGTCGAGCCGGCTCAGAGCGCCACGGAAAACCGTGTGTACGCGCAAGTGCCGTCCGCCTACAGCGGTGCCTTCCTACAGGTGGACGAAGCGGACGATGGCGACAATGGTGACGGTGGTGACAACGGAAACGGCGGCGTTACTTGCGAGTACGTTATCAATAGCGACTGGGGCTCCGGTTTCGTGGCCGGAATCGTGATCACCAACAACGGTTCCGAGACCATCAACGGTTGGGAAGTGTCCTGGGATTACAGTGGCAACACTCAGGTGACCAATGGTTGGAGTGCCGAACTGTCCGGGTCGGGCCCGTACACCGCGAGCAATATGAGCTGGAATGCGAGTATTGCGCCGGGAAGTTCGGTGGAGTTTGGCTTCCAGGGTACCGGCAGCGCTGAAACACCCGAGGTGACCGGAGATATCTGCGACTGATCACCGGGAGTGTGAGCAAAAAAAATCCGGGGGTGGTGTCACCCCCGGATTTTTTTTAGTGTCGTCAGATCAGCTCCGGCGGGATACCAGGCGAATCCCGGCGAGCGCCAGCAACATCAACAGCAATCCGGCATTGGCACTGCCGCTGCTGCCGCGATCCGGTTCGGGAGATTCATTGTCCCCATCGGTATCGTCGTCATTGCCGCCGTCGGTGTCGTCATCGTCGCCGGTATCGGCCTGGGCAATCTGGAACACCGCGGTGGTCCGTGCGGGTACCGTAAAGGTACCGGTGTCGGCATCAAAGGTGGCGCCCTTAACGGTTTCATCGTTGGACGCCTGCTGCAGCGGATGCAGTTCCCACCCTGCTTCGGTCCAGTCTTCGGAGCTCAACGTCTGAGCGTCCACATGGGCATTGAACAATACCATCACCGCATCCCGCTCCGGGTCGACGTCATCGCTGCCATCGGCAATGTGCATGGCGACCAGTGCCGGCTTCTGCTCGGCGCCGGTGTTGTGGAAACTCACCTGTTCGTTAATCGCAGCGCCGGTTTCCAGACGGAACAGTTTTGAGCTGTGACGGATGGCCAGCATCTCCTTGAAGTGCGCCAGGCTGCTCAGGATATGCGCCTCTTCCACCGCCAGAGTCTCATCCGCCAGCCGGGGCTGAATCGTATCCCAGCTCGCTTCGGTGGAGTGGGCCGGCGGCAGGCCACGGCCCCAGCCGTTCTGCTGATAGCTGTAATCCAGCAGATTGAACCAGTCGCCGGAATCGTAGCTGTCACGATCCATGGACTTGGAACGCATCAGCTCCTGGCCTGCTTGCACGAACGGAACGCCCTGAGCGAGCAACGCCAGGCTGGTACCCATGTTGTGCACCCGTACCCGATCTTCCGGAGTACGATCCAGCGGGATCTTGTACTGGTTGATGTCGAACAGGGTTTCGTTATCGTGCTTCTCGATATAATTGATTGACTCCTGCGGGTCCAGCGTGTAGCCCACGGCGGCGCCGTAATCACCGGTCACCTCGTTCCCCTGCCAATCGATAAACGCAAAGTCTTTGAGGCTACCGGCCAGACCAATGCGGATGCGGTCGGTACTGGTCAGCAACCACTCCAGCTCGTCGGCGCTACCGTCATTCTCGGCATTGGGGTCGTAATACAGACCATTGATGAAACTCTGGTTGATGACATGATTGACGCCGCTGTCAAACGGGCTTCCGCCGCGTACCGCGTCGCGGAAGCGATCGTTGAACGTGCCCACACCAGTGCCGGCCATATTGATCTGGGTGGCCTGTTCAAAGCGGGCATTGTCGGCCACTTCACCGAAGTTCCAGCCTTCGCCATACAGGTAAATATGCTCACCATTAACACCGTGATCTTCCTCGGTCAGTGTGGCCAACTGCTCCTTTACCTTGAGAATATTGGCTTTGCTGTGATGGCCCATGAGGTCAAAGCGGAAGCTGTCGACCTTATACAGCTCGGCCCAGGTCATCAGTGAGTCCACCATGAACTTTTCCATCATGGCGTGCTCGGAGGCGGTGTTTTCACAGCAGGTGCTGCGCTCGATATTGCCGCTGCTGTTCAGGCGGTGGTAATAACCGGGTACCACTTTATCCAGAACGGATTTGTCCCCCAGGCCGGATTGGCTGGTGTGGTTGTAGACCACATCGACCACCACTCGCAGTCCGGCTTCATTCAGTGCCTGTACCATTTCGCGGAATTCGAGAATGCGGGCCACGCCATCCGGGTCGGTGGCGTAACTGCCTTCCGGGGTGTTGAAGTGGTGCGGGTCGTAACACCAGTTAAAGGCATCGCTGCCGCGAATCGCATTGACCGCCGCCTGCTGCTCGGTGCTGTCCGGGGCGTACTGGGACAGGTCGTCTTGAAGTGTTAGCTGGTCGGCCGGATCTTCCGGAATGGTGGCACAGTCATTGACGGGAAGCAGGTGCACGTGGCTCAGGCCGACTTCCTGCAGGGACTTCAGGTGGGTCATGCCCAGGCTGTCCGAGACGGTAAAGGCCTTGAACTTGCCGCGATAGGCTTCCGGTACTTCACTGTCGCTGACACTGAAGTCGCGCACATGCACTTCGTACACCACCATATCTTCGGGGGCGGTGAACGCCGGCTTCGTCAGGGTATCCCAGCCTTCGGGCTTGAGGTCATCATCGTCGAGGTTGACCAACTGGCTGCGCTGACCGTTGGTGCTCGCGCTCAGGGTGTAGGGGTCGGTGACGCGGTTGGTTTCAATGTTTCCGGTCTGCGGGACGTACACTTCCACGTCGAACTGATAGTACTGCCGATCCCAGCTCGCATCGCCGGTGATACTCCACACGCCGGTTTCCGCGTTGAACGTCATGGGGAGCTCGGTGGGCGCGGTATCCGTGTGGCTGTCGGGGTACAGAAGGAAAGTGACGTTCTGGGCGGTCGGTGCCCACAGATGCACACTGGGAACATCGCCGTCATACACCGGGCCCAGGTCGCCATCGTAGGTGTACAGGTCATCCAGCACGCCCGGAATCTGCACGCCGGTGGCATCGACCAGGCTGCCGTCTTCGTTGCTGGCCGACACGGCGATCTGCCCTTTCAGAATGTCACCGATCTGTTCGAGGTCCGCCTCGGCAATGGTGAACACGGGGTAGTTGGCCAGGTGGGGGAATTTTTCGGCCAGCGAATCACTCATGCCATTGGCATCGTGGGTCAGCGTGATGGCTTCGCCGCCAGAAACGCCCTCGGGGCTGCTGGTCATGTCCGCCTGAGCATCGAAGTGCAGTTGGACATTGGCGTCCGGTGTGACCGCGAAGGCAATGGTGTTCTCGTTCAGCCAGTAGGCCTTGGATTGACTCAGGTCACCAGCGGAAATCACATCGCCCACGTACACGCTGTTGTCCAGACTGTTGTAGGTAAAGGTGACTTCTTCGCCGTCCGCCTCAACGGTAAAAGGCACATTGCCACCGTCTGCGCCATAACTTTCAGTCCAGGTCTCGTTCAGGGCGATTTTTGCCTCGTAATTGCCGGCCGGAATGTCAGTGGTGGTGTATTGATAGATACCGGTGTTGTTGATGTCCTGAACCCAGGCAACCATACAGTCCGCCGCCCAGTTGGTTTCGCAACCCAGTGCTTGTTGGAAATCTCCGACCGCGGTTGCGATAACGTCATTGACACTATCGGCGACCCAATGGCTCTCGTGGCTGTAGTAAAAACGGACGGCCTGCTCTTCAGACACGCTCAGTGAAATGTTGTCACCGCCAGAGGTGGCATTCGCGCCGTAGCTTTCATCCCACCCGCCATTGATGGCGGCCTTGTATTCGTAGTCGCCGGCTGGAAGCGTGAAACTGCCGCGCCAGATACCATCCGCGCCCGCTTCAAGGGCGGCATCGGTACAGTCTGGCTGCCATTCGCCCGGGCAGCCCATGGCGGGATTGAGGTCTCCCGGGATGCTGACGCTGGAGGGATCTGAGGTATGGTCGGCTTGAGCGCCGATCGCCAGAGCGAGCACCGGTAGGGCGCGTGCGCTATGCATTAACCACCGGGGCATAGCCCGGCCGTTGCGGGTGTTATCGTTCATTATTGTATCTCCAAGCTTACTGGTTACTGTTATGTTTATTGGTACCCGACCGGACAGGATCGACAGCACGAAAGGCCGGGTAAAAAAAAGGCGCAGTAGACTGCGCCAAAGTTTCCCAACACAAAGCAATGAGAGAGTAGGGTAAAACCGTAAGGTTTCAAAAAATGGCCCGGGAGTGATCCCGGGCTGGCAAGGAAGGAGAGTTCCCAAACCATGAATTCATCGTAGAACGGGGCGACGGACTGCTCAATAGCTTGCATACGTATGCAGGTCGTCTGACCGCTATGAATACGTATGCATTTTCAGTCTTTGTCAGATGCGTTCATCTCACTCACTTCAAGCACCACAGATTGAAGCGGGCTTAATTCCAACTCGGCATAGCCACGCCCATCATTATCCACCGTTAGAATAACGCCCTGATTCGAATCGAGCCGATCCCGAAGTGTGTGCTGGCCCGGCGACAACTGCCATTCAGTGATCAGTTCGCGCGGCAGGTTCAACGTTACTTCGGTAGCCGCCTGGTCGCCAAAATGACTGACAATTAACCACCGTTGTGAGCTCGACCAACGGGCCCAGGTGTACAGCTTCTCGTTGTAACCATTACTGTTCTGGCGCTGGTAGTCGTGCAGGTCCATGATCTGCCCGTCGGCGGCGGGCTCCTCCCGTGCCAGGCGTAACACGTGCTGATAAAACTCGCGCAGCGCGGCCTCTTGCTCGCTGAGCTGGCCACCGTCAAAGGCGCCGTCGTTCATCCAGCGTTGGTGGGCGGGCACGCCCCAGTAGTCGAAAATGGTGGTCCGGCTGGCTTTGCCGAAACCGGCATCTTCATCGGCGTCTTCGCCCACTTCCTGTCCGAAATAGATCATCGCCGGGCCCCGTCCCCAGAGCGCAGAGACCACCATGGCCGGCTTGCCTTTTTGTGCGTCGCCCGCAAATTCCGGGTGGGCAATGCGTTGCTCATCGTGGTTCTCGAGAAACAGCAGCATGTGCTGATCGATGTCCGCGAGCGCGTCGCGCACCGGAGGCAGGGTATCGGTACCGGCTTCGCCGCGCATGATGGGCTTCAGCGTATCGTAGATATCCACCTTGGCGTAGAGGTAGTCCATCTTCCCCAGGTGAATGTAATCGCGGTAGGCGTCCGGGTTGTAAATTTCCGCGAGCAGAAAGGCGTCCGGGTGCTCCACTTTGATGGAGGCATTCAGAAAGCTCCAGAATTCCACCGGGACCATTTCCGCCATGTCGTACCGGAAACCGTCGACGCCCTTGTCCAGCCAATAGTGGGCAGTGTCGCGCATTTTGTACCAGGAGTCCGGCAGGTCCTGCTCTTGCCAATAAGCGTGATGATCCTCGATCGACCGCCCGGCATAGTCGTCCGGCAGATGCGGGAAGTCGTAGGTACCGTCGGGTCTTACCCCGTAATTGATCTTTACGGTCTCATGCCAGTCATTGAAACCCGGCTGAGCGGCGCGGGCGCCATTGCCGGTCCACTTGGCCGGGTTCTCCTCGAACTCGCCGTCGGCAAGCGGGTGAACATCGCCGCCCAGGGGTTGGTAGTCGCCCTCGGGATCGGGGACTCTGAAGCGTTCGCCGACCACATAGTAGAACTGGTTGTCACGGGCATAGGTGACCGAGTCATCATCCTGGGCACCGAGGTTGTCGACGCCCTCAGGGCGGCTGATGGAATCGTAATCCCTGGCCACGTGGTTGGGAACGATGTCGATAATGACCTTCAGGCCGTTGTCGTGAGTACGCTCGATCAGCGCCTCGAATTCTGCCAGGCGCTGCGCCGGATCTTCAGCGAGATCCGGATTGACGTTGTAATAATCCTTGACCGCATACGGTGAGCCGGCGCGGCCCTTGACTACGTCCGGGTCATCCTGGGAAATGCCGTAATCGGTGTAGTCGTTGATCACGGCATGGTGGGGTACTGATGCCGCGCGCGATAAATTGACGGCTCACGCGCGATAATTGGCGTAGTGTAACTGTTTCACCCTGGGCAAAGGAATTGCCAATAGGGATTGCGCCTCTCCCGCCACCGGGGCACACTTCCCGCCCATGAGAACCTACCTTGTAATTCTGCTCCTGCTCTCCCTCTCCCTGGATGTCCATGCCAGAAACGAAGCCTGGTACCAGGAACGCTTCTGTGACGGCGAGACCGAGGTGGTGCTGCCTGACCGCCGCCGAGTGGATTGTGTCCTGGACTCGCATGCCATTGAGTACGACTGGGGATCCAAGTGGTCCCAGGCGATCGGGCAGGCTTTAGGGTATGCCACGGCCACGGGAAAGCGTGCCGGTATTGTCCTTATTCTGAAGAAGCCCACGGACCGTCGATACTGGGAAACCATGCAGGATGTCATTGAAGACCACGACCTACCGATCGACACCTGGGCCATCGAAGCGTGGAAGGTGCGCTGAGGCTACTCACTGGGGCTGAAAGTGATGCCCTGGGCGGCCGAATCGATCGCCATAGCTTGGGCATCCAGAGGGGTGGCATTCAACCAGGTGCTCGCCTCACTGGCGCCAATGAACACCGGGAACCGGTTGTGTATGTGGTAGAGCTCCGTTGGGGCTGCCCGTGTCAGGGTGACTAGCTGGGGCGTCTCTCCCTCATACCAGAATGCCGCCATGTACAGCGGCCGCTCGTCTATCCGGTGAAACCGCAGCTTCACCTTGCCTGCCTTCGTACTCATCCACTCGTAAAATCCACTACACGGCACCAGGCAGCGGTTGAAGGCAAACGCTTTGACGAATGTCTGCTTTTCGGTGACGGTCTCGGATTTGGCATTGATAAGCAGGCTGGTGGCCCACTTGGGCTTGATGCCCCACCTGGTGTCGAGCTGCTGCAGACGCCCCTCTACCGAGGCAACTGTGGATACGGTCTGGGCCGGCCGCAGGTCATGGTTGCTGGCCGCCTTGAAGCGGATGCCTAGGTCCTGCGGTACCCATCTGTTGATCTCTTCGCCGTCGACGTCGATTCTTCCGCACATACATTCAGCCCTCCGTGGCCAAATAATAGCAGGCTCAGAACAGGCCCGCCGGCTCACTCTGGACGTCCCAGCTGAATATCAGAACCTCCCGCGCATCCGAACCCTTGCCGCCGCCGACGGTGTACTTGATGTCGGTGCTCTCAATGTGGAAGTCCTTGAACAGCTCACGGATGTCCGGGTGGTCGTTCAGGCTGATGACGGCTTTGCCCTTGATCTGGTGCAGCAGCTCTGCCATGGCCTGGTAGTGCTCCCAGCCGAAATCCACGCCGTAGCCCTCGGTCTCCCAGTATGGCGGATCCATATAGAAGAGCGTGTGAGGCCGGTCGTAGCGGCGGATGCAGTCCTGCCACGCCAGGTGTTCGATGTAGGTGGACGCAAGGCGCAGGTGGGCGGCCGACAGCGACTCTTCCAGCCGCAGCAGGTTAAGCCCTGGGGGCGTGGTGGTAGCCGTGCCATAGCTCTGGCCGTCCACGCGGCCGCCGAAGGCGGACTGCTGCAGGTAGTAGAACCGGGCGGCACGCTGGATATCGGTCAGCGTTTCCGGCCGGGTCATCTGCTGCCACTTGAACACTTGGCGTGAACTGAGGGCCCACTTGAACTGGCGGACGAACTCTTCCAGGTGGTTCTGCACCACCCGGTAGAGATTCACCAGGTCACCGTTGATGTCGTTCAGCACCTCGACCTCGGCGGGTACCGGACGGAGGAAGAACAGCGCGGCGCCGCCGGCGAACGGCTCGACGTAGCAGCTGTGCTGAGGGAGCAGCGGCAGGATGCGATCGACCAGGCGGCGTTTACCGCCCAGCCAAGGGATGATGGGTGTGGCCATGTTGCCTCCTATCAGGGTGCGATTGGAGGCTCGTGGCCTTCTGATGGTTGACGGCCCCGCAGCGGGGGCACTTGATTTCGATTTCGGAAAACGCCGCCATGGCGAGTTTACGACGGCATTTTGTACAACGAACCTCTTTCATTCTCGGCAAACCTTTTTCATTTTGCTAAGATCGCCTTGCTCACGTGAGCGGGCGGCCTCGGCTGGTTTGCAGCTTGCTCTGCAGACTGGTGTCGCGCTCTGGTGTTGCAGCACCAGGGCGCGTCGCCGCTTTTTACTTCACGCCCCAGGGGCTTCCCAGTTTGTGTCCATGTTGTCGACCGCCAGACGGAAGGCCTCCGACAGCTCCTCGACAGAGACCGGCGTTTTGTGCCCTGCCTCGCTATCCGCCAGAACCCAACCGACCACCGTCTCACCGGTTATCTGGGCCTTCTGCAGGCGAAAACCCATACGGCCTATCGACTGCTCGTCTGCATCAAACAACTTTCCAGATGCTGTTTCTACGACAGCTTCGCTGATGGCTTCGGCTCGCTGGCGCTTGAACTGATTGATCTGCGCCAGCGCTGCCTTAGCCGCTTTGTCTTCGGCGGTTTCGATTTCGGTGCAGTCATTAAGCCAGGTCATTGGAGTACTCCTCTGGTGCGTCATACGGCGGTAGTTCGATAGGACCGTTCTCTGTTACGGTGACCGGCGCCGGGAAGCGGGTTTCGGAGGGAGCATCGGCGCCATGCGTCAGCGTGATGGTGCATTCGTAATCATTGCCTACACGGTGGACGGTGCCGAGTACCGGATGCTGTGCGGTTGCGCCGTCTTCGAGCAGGGACAGGTTGTAGTCTACTGCGTTGACGGTAAGCACTGGTGCTACCCACGAAACGGAGGGCTGCGGCTCGTCTGATCGGATTGGGGAAAGATTTAGTCTAAGCATTAGTACCACCTTCCTATCGCTGTTAAAGACATCCAGATATAATCGCCTGTGGAAAAGGCGAACTCGCCGGTCGCAGCGCGGACGTTTACGTTTAGCAAAGTTGCCGAGTGAGACCCCTCCGAAACCTGGCTATGTATCAGACTAGAGATTCCGGGGGGCATATCATTCACGTTGTTTGGGTCACGCTCTTGCATTTCTGCGCTCCAACTGTAGGCGCTAGGACTGGCGAACGCGACCGGAAAATTCCACTGACACAAAAGACGGGACGCTACATCATAGAGCGCCTTCTGGTGATGTCGGCACCACAGCGTCCCATCCGCAAACTTCACGTACTCGCCGTTTGCATTCGAGCCGCGTTCAATCACCGCCCCAGTAGGAACGCCGCCGGATTGGGAGACTGTGCCGAGGATGGTTCTTTGGGTTAGGATTTTTGCCCAAGGACCGAAAATGCCTGCACCATAGGAGCGAAACCATAGGTCGTGGGCACCGCCAGAGGAAGCCTGATTGTAGAATTGGAACCCGGCATTGGGATTTCTAGCCCCAGTTAAAGTAGTCCCGCCTCCGGTTACCGGCGTATTGGGTATCCCGCTTTCAGAAGAATATGAACCGAATGTGTTGGCCGTGTTTAAATCAGCTATATCGGGCGCCGATACTGGAGCCCCTAGCCCAAACGCTCCTACCTGTAGCAAGCGCCCAGCCGTGGTGTCAGTAGCACTTGTGGTTTTATCCGCATAAGCCGCCGAGCCCAAATCACCATTACTAGGCACGTCTGCCCCGCCGAGGCCCACGTTGGCGAGTGCGGCGCTGCCCAGCTCGTCTAGGGTGAGTGTGGTTTTCTGCCAGCTGGCGGCGCTGGCGGTTGCGTCAACACAAACCCAGAATTCCCCCGTTGAGGTATTGAGCCAGCGGCTCAGCGGCTGGTAGCCCGCTGTGCTGTCGTCGGTGGCGCCTGGGTCTGCGGTGGCGCTGGGGTTGTTCAGTGGTGCGGTTGGCAGCCAGTTGGCGCCGTCGAACTTGTACCGACGGCCGTCGGCGAGGTTGTGCATTTCCCAACCTTCCAGGGGGCCCACCAGCGTCCAGGCGCCCTCGTCGTAAACGGCGATCGCGTTGGCACTACCGAGCCAGTCGCCGGTGGGATTCGGGCCCACAAGGTAGGCGGCGCCGGCGACAGGCGAGCTGGGCGGATCATCCACGCCGATATCGAGCACGCGGCCTTGCACCAGCGTGTCCAGTACCAGCAGGTTGTAGTCCATCCCCGCTTTCCAGCCGTCCTCGCCCAGGTCCCAGTCGGTGTTCAAGCCGAGGTTGTTCAATGCTCTGTTGGGCATGGGTTTACTCCTCTTCAGTAGGCCGCTGCAGGCGCAGCGACCGCCAGGTTAAAGCGTCATCGCTCTCGATCAGGTGACCGTTATTGGTCGGTTGCAAATCGGATAGCATCATCAGCCGGCCACCCACGACTTGCAGGTTGCCGGAGCGGCGCGGGAAGAATTGGGTGTTGGGGTCAATGGTCTGGACGGTCCAGGTGGTGCCACCGTTGGTGCTGCTGAACACGCGGGGCGCACCGCCGTAGCTATCGACGTACGACCGCCCGATGTAATAGTGGTCGCCGTTAAATTCCACGATCCGGGTTGTCCCGTAGTAGTTGCTGCCAGGCACACCGTTAAACGACGCCTCGGACCAGTTCTGGCCAT
>NZ_DGMV01000050.1:106646-131662 GCF_002388575.1 Marinimicrobium sp. UBA4509 | reverse complement strand
GGACCAGTTCTGGCCATCGGTGCTGTAAAACAGCGTGCGCTCAGAGCCTTCGCTGGTCTGGCCGAGGCCGACCCGGACGAGAAAGCGGCCCGCCATGCGCTGCACATGACCGGACCACAGGCCCCGGTAAAGGCCTTCGCCAAAGTCCCCATCGGCCAGCAGTTGCGGGGTTACCAGCTCCCAGTCGACCAGGTTGACTGAACGCCACATCCTGGAATTGACCGCATCTGGGCGCGACATCCAGATGCGCTCGCCCTCGCGGATCACTGCCACGTAGTAGCCATTGCCGTACGCAATGCTGTTCACCGTTGTGACGTCCGCGCGGTTCTCATCCAGCACGGGAGGCAGCCGGTGCTGCTCCCAGGTGCTGCCATCATCCGACGAAAACAGCAACTGATTGCCCCACAAAAACAGCCGCCCATTGATCACCTCGCTGAACGACAGCCCGGTCACCGTGGCTGAATCCGACGGCGAGGGCAGCTCCGTCCAGGGGCCATCGAGCGATGCCGCCTCAGACAGGAAACCGTTGAACACCCGCACCCAGCGGCCGCCGAACCAGTACACCGTGCCGGTCCAGAACATCGGCAGTACCGAGTGGCGCGTCCAGGTTTCGCCATCAACGCTGGAGACCAGGTACTGCTCCCCGCTCACGTCCAGGTCATTCCACCGGCCAACGTACACACCGTTTTCAAACCCCATGATGTTGATGTACAGCTGGCGGCCGCTGATGCCGCCACGCGGCGCAATCACACCCGGGTCATAGGTGCCGCCCCAGGCATAACCCCAGGACTTGCCATAGCCGGCCGCCACATAGTTAAAGGGGATCCGCACTGATTGGTAGCTGCGTGTGTCGGTGTCGTAGTCCAGCGCTTGGCTGTTGATCACCAGCTCGACCAGCCCCGAGTAACCGGCGAACAGCTCCACCACCGTGCCGTCGATATTGGATTCCGAGGTCAGCACCTGGCCGTTATCAACACGCACCAGGCTGGCGTTGTAGGTCACCTCCGGTGCACCGGCGTTCAACATGCTGGCGTCCACCAGCTGATCCTCAATCACCACCTTGTCCCGCGTGGACCAGCTCACGCGGAGCACGCCGCGCGCGGCCGCCGGGTAGGCTTCGCCGTTTATCCGGATACGGCCCGGCGGGTACGGCCGCCCGGGTCTACCGGCCAGGGTAATCACATCGCCGGTGGCGTCCTCAGCGGGCAGCGTGGCGGTGCTGGTACGGCTGCGCAGGCGGGCGCTGACGGTTTCGCTGGCCTCATACTCGACCGTTTCCACACCAGCAAAGCCGCCGCCGTAGAACCACACCCGGGCGCCAGCGGCGTGGGCGGCCGGTACCGTATCGATACAACCACGGGCCAGCGTGGCCGTCAGCGCCTCGGCATCGATCGCATCCACCCGAAAAATCTCATCGTCAATCAGTGCGGCCGTGCCGACTTCCACCAGGTCGAGATCCGCCGCGCCGGTCAGGTTTACCGCCACGGCCACCTCACCGATCGGCATCTCGTCCACCAGCTCGGCGGTCGGGCAATAGTCGCCATCGGTGCCGGTTGTCCATTCGGTGGCGCCCGATGGTTGCGTCTGGAGCAAGAAGTTTTTGCCCAGGGGATTGGCTTTAAGGGCAAGCGCGGCCACCCAGGCGCCGGTGTCGTTCTCGGCGATATCTCGCACCACGCCCAGGGAATCCCGGTAGTTCAGCTCCACGACGCGCAGGGTGTCGATCGGCTCCGGAGTAATTTGCGGCGGCACATAGCCGGGCGGTTGCGCGGTCACGTAGCTGGTCGCGGGCAGGCCGAACACATCCTGGGCGGCGTCGATTTCGATGGGGCCCTGGCGCAGCTCGGAGTTGCGCACTTGGCCCACCCGCAGAATCATGTTCTCGATTCCGCGGCTCGGTACCGAGATGCGGAACACGGCGCCGGGCTGCAGCTGATAGCCGCGCCGGTCCATCCGCAACTTGAACCGCTTCACCCCGGTGCTGCGGGCCCGCAGCTCACGCTGCGCCACCCGGTAGGCCAGCTCGGCCGTGGGGATGCCGGTGTAGCTGAGCGTCTGGCTGCGCACGGCGCCGGCGCTCTGGATACCTGCGAGGTTTTGCACGCGCACCTGGCGATCTTCATTCGTGATGGGATCCCGATAGGTGACGATCACTTCGTTCACCGCCTCGGCGGGCGCGCTGGTGCCGTCCTCATCGATGGACACCAGACCGCTGTCGTAATCAAACAGTGGCAGGGTCTGTGGGTCGTAATCGTCCCGGATCAGGGCGATCTCCCAGCGGCCGGTAAAGTGGTCCAGGTACACACTGCCGCCCACGTGCTCCACCATCTCCTGGGTGAAGTCCTCCACCGAGCTGCTGCGGTTCCAGCGCAGGCAGAGGCCAAAGCTCTCGGCCACCAGCTGGTCCGCCGCCGCCTCAAACGAGGTGCCGACCATCTGGCGCGGGTTGCCCAGGCCCCAGTCCGGATCCGTCAGCGCTTGGTAGATGATGTGGATCGGGTTCATGGCGTGGATGTCGCCACCGGCCAGCTCGATCTTTGCCGCGAGCGGGTACCAGGGGTTGTCGCTGTCCCACCCGGCGGTGGTGCGACGCACCCGCAGGCTCCACGGCTTCGGGTAGGGGTTGAGGGAAGACACCAGGCCATCAAAGAACAGGGTCAACCGGCCACGGAATGCCGGCACCAGGCCGTCCAACATGGACGCCAACCTAGTGCTCACCGGTTGGGTCGGCTCGCCCATCATCACTTCCAGTGGGCCTTCCACACCGCCTTCGGCACTGTCGCCACCGAACAGCTCGCGGGCGTTGATCTGCACCGTCTGGTTGCCCGTCACGTTGCCCGTCCAGGCAGTGCGATCGGCCACTTTGATTTCCACCAGCGCATCCACGGGCCCACGGCACACACCCATGTGAATGCCCATCAAATAGTCGTAACCAATGGTCTGCTTGCTGCTACCGCCCACGTTTGGCCTCCATCATTTCGGCGTGCTCCACCAGGCGCAGCGCCAGGCCATCGCCGGTGGCGCGCAGTTGGCTGGCCGGGATACCCTCGCGCACAAAGGTGCGCCAGCTGATGCCGCGAGCGTTAAACCAGCGCCGGGCCCCACCGCTGCAATAACCCGGCTTGCCGGACAAGCCCGGTACCGAGCGCAAGTGCTCCAGGCGCACCATCACATCCGCCATCACTTCTTGCCCCCGCTCTTGATGGGCCGGGTGCGGAAGTTGCCCAGGCCCAGCACCATCCAGTCGGTCACCCACACATCGCCAAAAATCACACACTGGGGGGTGCCTTCATCCGGTACCGGGAAATCAAAATCACTGAGCGAGGCCGGTTTTGGCTTCTCCGGTTTGGGCGTGGTGACGTAGCTGATTGCGTAGGCCACCACCAGTTGCAGTACAAAATTCCAGACCATGGTTGCCTCCTAAAAGATGGGGTTGCCGTCGAACGGGCTGCGGCCCGGCAGGTGCGGCACACCGCCATAGTTCGCGGCGTTGTTAAAGCGGCTATCGCACACCTCAATGGTGCGCGGGCAGCCCGGGTAAGCGGTCACGGCCTGCCCCTGAACCAGCCCGGCCGTGCCGCCAAACATCACGGCCGTGGTGCCGGTATGGCTTTCGATCGTGCGCCGCTCCACCTCGGCATCACCCACGGGCCACTCAATAAAGCCGCCGGTAAAGTAGTCATCCGCAAAGCCGTTCAGCGCGGCCACTTCAATGCTCAGTCCGTTCAGGCCGGCAATGGTGCCCGGCACCTCAAACTGGGTTTTGTCCACACCGCAGCCCCGGCCATACAGCGCATAGGGGCAGTTGCGGCTCCAGCTCAAACGCAGGCCCGGTTGCGCCATGGCCGCCTGCATGGATTGGCAGGTGATCTTGCAGCGGTCCTCAGCCGTCCACTCCACGCCGTGGATCCGGCCCACCCAACTGACCAGGGGTTCTTCGTCCTGGTAGTGCACATCCCGCACAGTGAGGGTGATTTCGCGGCTGACGATCATGCCCCGGTACAACTGCGCCACGCCCAGGTCGTGCGGGCCGATGATCTCGAACGCATCGGCCTCGATGTCGCCGGTCTGGCGGGTGCCGTTGTCGGTAATGCTCGTGCTCACGTACAGCACACCAGCGTGCTCGATGTCCCGATCGGCCGTGCAGTAGGCCCAGCGGTCCTGCCCGCGCTCAAACAGATACAGGCGAATGGGCTGGCCATCGGCCAGGCTGGTTTCCCGTGCATCAAACGTCATCGTTCACCCCGCGAAACACCAGGCCGCAGCGGGCAATGGTGTTGGTTTCGTGTTCAATCTCCACGCCGTCATCGTCGAGCCGACACAACACCAGGTAGGAAATCATCCGCACCTGGTTCGGCGCGATCTGCTGGCCCAGGGAGCTGTCGATCTGAACCTGTTCGGTGTCATCGTCCTGCTCGGCGGCGCCGGTGATTTCCCGGTACCAGACGGTGCCGTCGAGCAGCTGGATGCGGATGTGCGATCGCTCCGGCCGGCCGTTCACAAAGCGGGCGTAGCCCACGTTGTCCACGCTCAATGTTGTGGCGCTTTCGGTGACGATCGCATTGATGGTCAGGTCGCTGGCGAATGTCGGTACCCACAGCGGTACCTGACGGCCGCGCAGGGCGTATAACAGGCGGCGCAGTTGGTCTTTCTCTTCCACGCCCTCGACCAGCCAGCGGTGCTCGCGCAGATCAAAGCCCCGGTCGGCGGTGTCCATTCGGCGCGGCGCGTTGCTGCCGTTGTCCAGCTCCAGGAGCAGGCGTGCAAAGCCGTGGGTCAGGTTGGTGCTCTCCTCCGGGTGCTGCTCGAGGACCGGATAGCCCTGGTACTCGGCGGCGGGCATTTCGGCGGGCCAATCGCACACATCCAGCAGCGTCCAGCTCACCTCAAATTCACTGGCCTGATCGTGGTAGCGGAGCAGCTCGGGTTGTTGCACCAGGTGGGCGCTGCGCACCGGGTAAATCTTGGTACCGCGACGCCAGGCGTTTTGCAGCGGGCGGGCGGTGTCCAGGCCGGTCGCGTCGATCACATCAATCTGCGCCACTTCCCAGGTGAAGGCATCGATGTACAGCATCACCAGGCCGCCCACCTCAAAGTCGTATCCGGCGGTGTCGCAAGGCACGCGGCTGACGCCGGCGTCCAGTTCGGTGGCCAGCCACTGCACGTCCGGGGCGATGGGTACCGCAAAGCTGCGTGAGCCCCAGCCAACCAGGGTGTGCTCCAGCAACTGGCGTTCACGGCCCTGGAGTTTGTACACGGCACTCAGTCCACGCCGTGGCGCCAGGCGCAGGGCGCGGCGCTGTTCGGTACCGGTGGGGCTGCGCAACACATCGGTGGCCCAGGCCAGGGTTTCTACCACCGGCTCGCTCCAGTCCACGGCGAAGGGCCAGCCGATCACCCGGGTACCGGTCACCGGTACCGCGACGGTCTGCACATCAAACACCCAGCCGATGGTGGCGCTCACGGTGGCGGGGCCTTCCGGCTGCACGGCAATAAACCACTCGTCCTCGGTCAGCGCCGGGTAGCTGTAGGGCGGAACGTCCGGCCCCTGAATGTTGATGCCCTCATCCACGCCGGTGATTTCATTCAGCTGACGCGGCCCGAAAAACGCATTGAACACCCGCACCGCTGTTACCTGCTCGGAAACGACGTTGCCCAGGTCAATACGCTGCGGGTTGATGTGGATGCGGTTATAGAAGTCGCCTCGGTAGCTGTTCACACCGAAGCCGGTGCGGGCGCTCGGATTGGCGCTTACCGGCAGGTTGGATGCCACGGCGGTGATGTCGGCGTTGGCCACCAGGCTGGCGTAAGGTGGCCACCAGTCCAGGGAGAAGCCCATGGTGGCATCGCCCAGGTTTGGGTTATCGATGCCACCAGTGGGAGATGAAGCGTAGAACCCATCGAGCACGGCCATCGGTTACGGCTCCGGGTCGTAGCGGATGGCCCAGCCCATGGTGCCGGAGTGATCACCGCCGGACGATGTGGTGCCGTCGCGCTGATCGGCGTTCTTGCGGTAGAACGGGTAGATGCGCCATTGGTCATCACCCAGCGTGATGATCTGGCCCGGGTCGTAGTTATCTACGCGCAGAGTGCGAGCGTTCTGCAGGTCCACTACCAGGCTGCGCTTGTCTTCGTTGCGACGGACAAAGAGCTGGATGGGAATCAGGACGGACTCGCTGTTCCAGCTGTTGGGGCTGATCTGCACCAGGACGTTATGGGTTTCTGAAATCGCACCATTGCCGTTGCCCGAATAACTGGTGTTGGGAGCCAGCCATCCGGGTACATCCGGCAGGTCGACGTGCACCGTGTGTTCGGTTCGGTAGTCGTATAGTCCGTAGGGTTTCCAGAAAATTCCGGTTGTGGACTGGTTGGCTGTGCCGGACGCTCCGCCTGAAGGCGTGATGTAAACGCCGCCATTGTTCGACGACGTGGCCAAGCGGTTCGCATTCGCGGCTATCCACATGCCGGTACCAGGCACCGAAATAGATGAACGACCGAAGGCCAGCCAAAAGTGGTAGTCAACCGAGAATTTTACAAGGGCAAAAACTTCATCAGGGTCGGTGAACAGATGGATATCCAGATCCATCGGCCACGTCGGAGCCGTAACGTTGGTGGATGGCGGCCCCATACGCGGCTGGATACCCGAGGGCTCCAGCAGGCCGCCGCTATAGCCGGTTCCGCCGTGAATGTGCAACCCTTCACTGTATTGTCCATCCGCGTCCTCGCTGGTAACCACCGTCAGCTCCGCCGCCAAATCGCTCTTGGTCAGCACGTTGCCATTCTGCGTCCAGCCATTGAGCACACAGGCGTTGATGATTTCGGACCGGATCTCGCTCCAGCTATTTACCGTGGCACTGTAGTGCGGCATATAAAGCTCCTATTAAACGTTGGGGTCCAGGCGCAGGGCGTAGTAGTCAGCAAATCCGGTGCGGCTCACATCCTGAATCACGACGTAGTCATCACCGCCAACCGTCAGCGTGTTCTCGACCGCATTGTTGAAGCCGCTGATATGAAAAATGCCATCCAACTCGCCGTAAATGCCCTGACTATCGTTCAGCATCACCGGGAGCAAAGGGTAGTTTCCATCGGTATCCCGAACGTTCTCGCTGCTGGTCAACTGGTTATCCACCCACGGCCACGTGTCGGGCACTCGCCAGGTGCCATCGTTAAAGCGCATCCGGCAGTTGTCCCGATTGCCTTTTGCGTACATCGAGTGGCTCGAATCACTAAAACGGGTTTCACTCTCATTGGTGAGCATGCCGCCCACAAACACCGGATAGGGGTACTGGCTCGGCGTGGCATAAGGCAGGAATTTACCCGCGTAGGCGCTCTCATACACCGGCGTGCCCACCTTCATCGCCAGGGCAATGCGCTGCGGGTTCACCGTCAACCAGTAGTCGATCCGGTTGTTGTGCGCCGGTAGGCCCAAGAGGATCGCGCCGGGCTGGCTTGCAAAGCTGTTGCCGGCCACGTAGCCGGTGAAGCCCGCCACCGTCATGTTGTACACATCGGCGCTGGCGTTCTGGTAGCACCGGAAGCCCACGAAGATCTCCTCGGTGCCGCTATAGCCCTCGCCCTTCAAAATCAGCTCGCGGTTGTCGATCGTGTCGTCATAGCGCAGCACCTGCCAGAAGCCGCTGGCCAGGGCAAAGCTGCGGATCTTGTCCAGCATCATGTAGTGGGCCAGCGTGCCCACGTTCTCTACAAAACCAATCTCGTACGGCATCGTTACACCTTCAGCAGTTGGCGGAATTTTTGGGGGTTGCGGCTGATCATTACGGTGATCGCCTCTTCGCCGGCGCGGCCGCGCATATAGCTGGCAATGCGGTCCGGGTCGTCGATGTAGTTCAGGTTGATGTTGTTGGCTACCTGGGCGCTGAACGCCTTTGACGGCTCGTCCAGGCTGGCTTTGCCCAGGCTCGGCGCACCCATCTCCGGCGCAGGCACACCGGCCAGGCCACCGGTGTTGTGGCGGGCCGGGTTCCAATCGTCCAGGGCGGCCATGCCGCGCTTGTTGAAGTCTTGCAGGAAGTCGAGCGCGCCGGGCTGGGTGGTGACGGCCGCGCGGGTCACGTATTCCTTATCGCTGAGCATGGCGGGGATGCTGTCGCTGGTGCCGGTACCGGGGCCGCGCACCTGGCCACCACTGGCGGCGAACAGGGCGCCGATACCACCACCAAATAGACTGCCAGTAATGTTCTCAGCCAAACCTTTGGCAGCCATGTCGGCAAGCGCATTGGCCACGCTCTGGCCCAGTTGGCTGATGGCATCACGCAGGTTCATGGTGCCGTCAGCCAAGCCTTTGATAGCAGAGGAAAGCCCAGACTCCAAACCCTGCTCCAGCGTGCGCTGAAGCTCACTGGTACTGGATCGCAGCTCCTTGACCTGGTTGTCCACCATCTGTAGTGCAGCGCGGGCGGCTTCACCCACTTGGCCCGGTTGTTGCGCCAGCTCTTCGAGCAGCGGGCGCTGCTCTTCAAGCACATTGGCCGTCTCCCGGTGCAGCTCCAGCAGTCGCTCGCGTGCCTCCACCTCACTGATGGCACCGGTGGAGCGCTGCACCTCAATGCTCTGCTCCTCGCGGGCCATGCGGCCCAGGGTGTCGTCGATGGCGGCTTCCGCTTCGCTCAAGCGCGAGCGCAGCAGCTCCAGGTCCATCAGGTTGCGCACGGTGCGGGCACCGCTCTCGTCACCCCGGGTTTCCAGCCGTTCCAGCAGTGCGCCGTAGCGTTGCTCCAGCTCGGCCTCCGCAGCGGCCGCTTCGTTGCCCTGGGCGCGCAGCAGGCGCACCTGGAGTGAGGCAATCTCCGCATCATCCTCGGCCTGCTGCTTCAGCGCTTCCTGTTTGCGTAGGGCTTCGTCCGCTGCATTAGCTCGCTCCAGCAAAGTGCCGGAGAGTTTCATCTGCTCGATTTCATAGCGGCGGGTGGCTTCGGCGGTGGCTTCGAACAGGTCCGCTTCGCGTTCGAGTTGGGCGACGAACTTCTCTCGATCTTTTGCGGCCTTTTCAGCCTCGCTTTCTGAGTCGCCGCCGTCTCCAAGCTGAATAGGCCGGCTGTTCCGGTCTGCATTGAGTTGCTGCCCGAGAGCGCCGGTCGCGTTTGCTATGGGGTTGTCGATAGTGCGGCTGATGTTCTGCACATCCATCGCTCGCTGGATGCGGGACTGAACATCCGCAAGCTCCTGACGGAGCTCGGCTTCGTCGTAATACTCAACCACCCCACCAGGTCCGAAGAACTTGATGCGGCTCAATGGGCCACTGTTCAGTGCGTCAAGAATAGAGCTTTCGAGCTGGCGCAGGTCTCTTAGGTTGGTTTCGTCAGGAGAGGCAAGACCACTCCACTGGCTCAGAAACTCCAACGCCTCAACCAGCTCGCCAGCCTGCCCCACCAGCTTTAGAAAGCCGTTGGCAAGCGTGATAACGCTCCGTTGAAACTCCGGGTCGGTGACGATATCCCGCAGCTCATCAATGCCCTCCACCAGTGGACCGGTATCGGCTTCTCCGAAGGTCACGAGTAGATCATTACGCAGCTGCTGAAGTGCCTGACCAACGGTACGCGGCATACGCTGGAATTCCGCATCAATGGTGTCGGCAGTCCTCAGTAATGCCTGCGTGACAACCTCGGTAGTCAGGCGCCCCTGCTCGCCAAGGGCGCGAAGCTCTCCAATCGTCACACCCAGTCCATCGGCAATGGCGCGGGCCAACCTGGGGCTGTTTTCCAGAACGGAATTCAGTTCCTCACCGCGCAACGTGCCGCTGGCCATGCCCTGGGAAAGCTGAAGGGTCGCCGCCGCCGCTTCTTGAGCGCCGGCGCCACTGACGATGAAGGACTGGTTAATGGCGCGGGTGACGGTGAGCAGATCCTGGTTGCTGAGCTCCAGTTGATCGGTGGAGCGGGCCAGGCGAGCGTATAGGTTTACAGTGGAGCCGAGCTCCTGTCGCGTGTCCTGCGCCAGCGCGTAGGTCGCATCAAACACTTCGTTAAGCTCTTCCTGGCTGTCGGTGACCAACCTTAACTGGCTGCGCAGGTTGGTCACGGCATCCGCCGAGCGCACAATCTGGCGCACCAGCAAGCCACCGCCGAGGGTGGCCAGCAGGGTACGCAAGCGACCAACACCACGACCCATCCGGTCCATGCCCGTGCCGGCACGGTTCGCCGCTTTACCGGTATCGTCCAGCTCACGCTCCAGGCGCTGCAGGTTGCGCTGGGCGTTGTTCAGGTCGGCGCGTACGCGCAGTGCGAGGTTCAGGTCAGCCATGGCGGTCTCGTCAGGGGTGTATTGCCAAGGCAGTATCGCGCGCGCGGGGGTCAGTTGTAATTTTGCGCACGCAAAAGAAAGCCCGGACATGCCGGGCTAAAGGGCTCAACCAGAGCCGAGGAGAGTAACGCGGGGGCTAGCTGTATTTTTCCAGTTCTTTGAGGGCTTCGTTGACTTTCTTGCCACCGTTAAAGCCGAGATTCACCGCTCGGATGGCGTCGCTTCGTTTCCGGTTTTGGGCGCGACTGGCGGCTGCGTAGTAGAGGAGGATTTGCCGCTGGGTGTATTGCCCGATTCGGTCCGGGTCGTGCCCGTGCTCGATGAGGCAGTGGTAGATGTCGCTCCAGCGTGCCGGCTTAGCGCTCTTTCCTGGGCGGCGCGTTTGAATACGCTGCGCAAAAAAAAGGGGCTGTTCACTGCCCACCAGGCATCCATCAGGCGCTGGCCATCCTCGTTGCTCAGATCTTCAATAAAGGAACGGTCCACATCGGCGGCCACGGCAATCAGGTCCAGCGTGGTGTCGAGCTGCTCGGCCAGCACGGCCTCTACCGCATCCAGCTCCGGCGCACGCTCACCCACCATAATGTCGTACAGCGCATCCAGCAGCGGCTGGTATTTGGGGCGCAGGCGCAGTCCTTCCACAAAGCCGTATTCGCGCACGGTGACCTTCTCACCGCCCACGGTCAGGGTGTGCTCGGGGTGCAGAATGGCCAGGTCGTCCGCCCCGTCGGGGGCGGAGTCCTGGGCGGGCTTTTTATCCACTCGCTTGGCCATTACGCATCGGCCTGCTGCAGGGTGCGACCAAAGCCACCGAGGTTGCTGTTGGCGGCGTTCAGCTGATCAAACAGCGCGGAGCCTTCCAGGGGGAGCTCACCATATTCGTTGGTGATCAAGTTGGTGTCACCAAAGGGGCGGAACTTCACCCGGTACAGCTCCAACACCACCGGCTCGTTGTTGTCGGTGTTGATGCCATCGAGTAGCAACCAGCGCTCCTGCGGGCGGGTGGTGAACATAGTTACGGCGTTGGCAGCGGCTGCCGAATAATCCGCGGTTACCGGGTCGGCCTGATCCGCCAGGAACTCGATCAGGCCAGCGGCCGCACTTTCGATGCGGTAGTCGGTCCCTTCCACCAGCGGTACGGCATTGGCCTCCAGCACCACGTCGCTGACGAAGTTGTTATCCAGGCGAATTACTTCACCGGCCACAATGCTGGTCGGCAGCGCTTCGTCCGTCACGGTGTCGGTGGGCAGATCGACCTGTTCGCCGTAAAAGCCCAGCGCCAGGTTCTCCGGTGTCCAATCGGTCAGGGTCATATTGACCGTGGCAGTTTTGCCCAGGTCCAGATCACCAATCTGGTTGCGGTTACCGCTGTAGCTTTCCATCATGGTGGCGTTTTCGGTGCTCATTTGCAGCTGCAAAGTGGGCGCGTTGCCCACCCACACCTGCTTCTCAAACTTGCCAGCGCTGGTGCGGGTGGCCAGCCAAATCTTGCCCTGGAATGAAAATAACATGGCGTCGCCCTCGTGTCGGTGCTTGCTCTAAGTGTCGTTCGGTTTCGGTGGTGGGCCGATCAGTCGGCGGGCCCGGCCACCTTTTTACGGTCAATCAGCCATTGCTTCTGGCGCGGCGTCACGCGGATCTTGTCGCCCTTTTTCTTGGGCTCACCGCCATGGGTGTGCCGGTCGATCAGGGTCACTTCCTCGCGCTCAACGGGTTTTGCGGTGGCTTTCTTTTGGGTGGTCATCAGGCCGCTCCTATAAAGTGTTGGGTTTGGAACACATCACCCCACAGCAGGGTGTTGTCGTCGTAGTCGATCACATCGCCCCCGGCCCACTTCATGGGGCGCGCCCCTTGCTCGGGTGGGGTCCAGCCAATCAGCGCATTGCGCACGCCATTCAAAATCGGGTTCAGGGCGTCTTTCAGTTCGCCCCCGGTCACATCCCGGTAGTTGCGCACGGCCACCACCACACCCAGGGTCACAATGGCTCGCTGGCGTCCGCCGCGCGGCTCCTGGTTGTCCGGTCGTTCGCGGGTCAGCACCACATAGGCGCCGGGTACTACAAAATCTCTCAGGTTCTGCACCGCCGCAAAGCTGGCGGCACCTTCTACTGCGCGCAGGGCGGTCACCTGCTCACGCACCCGGGCAATTACCGGGGCCGTATCAAAAGGGGCGGAACTCATCGAAAGCCCTTCAACTGGTCACGGCTGAACACTTTGGGGTCGCTGTCAAAGCGCACGTCCAAAAAGTCCGGCGAATTCAATACCTGGTCATCGGCGCCCAGGCTGAACTTGCCCTGCTCGATCAGGCTCAGGAGTTTCATGGCGTCGTTGTAGGCGCGCACGATCGGGTCGGTGCCCTCACTGCTGATACGGTCTTTGTGCAGGTAGTAGCGGGCGATGTCCCGCGTCCAGCCGGTCACCAAACCGGGCACCGGGTTCAGCGGCAGGGTGTAACGCCGCTGGGCCAAAAAGCCGTTGATCAGGCTCTCGGCCTGTTCCACCGCACCGGTGATGCGCTCCAGGGCATCGTCGGCATCGGCAATCTCTTCGGGCTCCCAGGCGGTGCGATCCTCATTGCGCAGGCTCGCCTCCATAAGCTCGAAATCCACCACCGGGCGATGCGCAGGGCTCGCCACCTGGGCCAGCTCACGCGCCCCAGGCAGCTCCGCCAATTGTTCGGTGGTGATGTAGTCCATGGCTTAGAGGTCCACCTCGGCTTCTTCCACCACCAGGTTCGGGTCGCGCTCCAATTGCTTGCGCTGGGCGTCAGTCAACGCGGCCACTTCAATGCCGATGGGTTCGCGGGTCCAGCGCATGCCGGCACGACGGTGCCCACCTTTGCGGGTGGAGCGGATCATCAACACCGGTGTGGGCTCACCATTCTCAGCCGCTTTTTCGGCGGCTTTCTGCTCGGCGTCTGTGGCGGGCACCTGTTGGATCGTGGTGGTATCACCTTGGTCCGAAGCCTGCTGTTCCTTATCGGTGGCAGCCTGCTCGCTTCCGGCCGGTTTTTGCTCGGCGCTCTGGGCAGCCTTCTTTTCCGCGTCGGCGGTGGTCTTCGCCGCCTGGGCGGTCCCGGCCTTCGCCTGGGCGTTCGGGTTGTTTTTACGGGCAGCCATGGGGCCTCCTATAAAAGTCGTTAAAGAGATAGGGCAAATCCTTTTCGCCCGGCTTCTGACCGATTTCCTACTCGGCGTGGATTATTCGCTTACGCCAACCAGCTGGTGTCCAGTACATCCACCACGTCGCGGTTGATGTTGGTGGCGCCGTTGGCGGCACGCTCGGCCTTCACCACTTCCAGTGCCTGGGCGCGCAGCGAGGGCGGCACCACCAGCAGGTTGGGTCGAATGTTCAGCGGGCGGCCGTTGTCGCCTTTCATGCTCTTCATGGCGGCGTACACGCTGTTGAAGTTGTCAGCGGTCAGCGCCACCTTCGCCTTGTGCGCCAGCTGCCACAAACCAAAGCCGACGTTACTGCGGCCGTCCACGCCATAAAGGAACTCTTTCTTCAGGAACACGTTGTCATCCTGCTCGGAGTCCTTCATCACGAAGTTGTACGGCTTCCGGTTCTGGTAAATGAAGGGGCGAATGGCCCGCGAGGTGTCCAGCAGGTACCACTCGGTCTCTGCACCATCGGTGAGGTTGCTCACGCTGGTTTCGCTTCCGTCCGCAGCAAGCACGGGGTGGTCGGTATCGAAGAAGGGCTGGCCGTCGTAGCACTCTTCGGTCTCACCTTGCTTCATCAGGGCAAACACCAACTCGTCCGGATGCTCGCGAGAGTCCTGCCCGAGCTGCGCCATCAACGGGGTGTAAATCCCGTACTGGTCATCCTCGAACGCCTCGCGGGGCACACCCACGGTGTTTTCCCAGGTCTTGTTCTTGATGGTGTAGCCGTGCTGCTTGATGGCCTGGATCACGCGGTCACCGATCCACTCGCGGAAGCGCGTGGTCTGGCCCAGCCAGGCATACTCTTCTGAGCTGGTGGCCGAGGGCACCTCAGTGGTGATCTGGGTGTAGTTCACCGGAGCGCCATCAAAGGCGTTCTGGAAGGTGGCCTTAAAGCCGGTGTAGGCCATGCTCAGGTTCTGGCGATTCACAATCATGTCTGCTGCTCCCGTTCGGGTTGTTCGCTATGCGCAACGGTGTTGCGCGGTTCGTAAGGGCCGGTTATGCGCCGACGCGCACCCACACGCCGGCGTCGTCCAGGTCCACAATCTCGCCCGCGATGGAGCGGGTGCTGGTGCCGTCGGTCAGTGCCACGGTTTCGTCGTCAACAATGAAGGCATCGCTGCCGATGTTGGCGCGGGTGATTTCGTCGGCACCGGCACTGTTCTTGAAGTTGAACACACCGGCACGAATGGGCGCTGAGATATCGCCTGCCGCGCCGCCGGTGTTGTCCGCCCGCTCCTCACACACACCGCGAGCGGTCAGGTCGGTGGCGGTGGCGCCCGGTACGGCGTTGCCGCTCGCGTCCAGGCAAGCCAGCGCCCCGGTATAGATGACGGTGTCCGCAGCCACCGGGTCGTTGTACTGGACGCCGTCACGGCGCTTGATCAGTCGGTCATTGGTCAGAGGCATGATGGCGTCTCCTGAATTACGTTAAGGGTTCGGGTTAAAGCACAACCGGGTGCGGGGCCGTTAAGCCGCCGCGCCGGTCCCGTCGGTTTTGTACTTCTTGAAATCTTCGGGCTTCACGCCCATGCGGCTGCACACCGCCAGTTCGTCCTCGGTGAGGCCGGTGCCCTCATCCACCGGTGATTCGCCCCGGGTTTGCGATCCGCGCAGGGCGGCAATGGGCTGGCTGGTTTCCAGGTACTTATTCAGCGCGGCCATGTCTTTCTTGCCCAGGTCGCGCGCCCAGTCTTCCATGCCCTTCACCAAGCGGCCGTCTTCAAGCGCTTCGTCAATCAGGCTTTCGAGCTGCTGGTCTTGCTGGCCCTTGAGCTGCTGGCTCAGTGAGGCCACTTCACTCTTCAGGCTGTTGAGCGCACTCACCGGCACATACTGGGTCGGGTCCGGCTCGCCCTGTTCGGCTTTGGCTTTCAGTGCGGTGCAGGCGGCCACCACGGTGGCGGCGTCGGCGTCGTCTTTCTCGCCCAGGGCTTTTTTCACACCCACGAGCGGGTCAGCGTCCAGGCGCTTACTCAGAGCGGCCAACGCCTGCTCCTCGGTGGTGTTCTTATCCAGGTCGAGCTTTGCCAGTAGTTTTTGCAGCAGGTCCACGGTCTCATCCTCCAGGGTTGCCCCGAACGTGGCGGCGGCACGGAGGGATAATTCCTCCATGCCGTCTATAGCGGGGTTATTGGTCAGCGCACCCATTACCAGCTCCATCACCTCGCCGGTTTTGGGGTGGTAGCGGTGCACCGGTGAAAAAAACAGATACTCTTTATTGTTCACGGCCTCGCGGGCTCGGGCCGTCAACTCAATGGTGGCGAACAGGCCTTCGCCTTCGCGCCATTCCAACTCTTTGAACCAGGCCGCCGCCGGAGCAGGTTGGCCGTTGTCTTCCGCGCGCAGGGTCTGGTGTTCGTAGTCGATCACCATCGGGGTTTTGCGCTGGCGGAAACGCTCTATCACTTTGGCCGCTTGCGCCTGGTTGATGGTCCAGCCGTCGGTGGTCATGGGGCGACCATCGGCGGGGTAGAACTTTCCGGCGGGGAACACTTGCACGGTGGCCAGTCCGTCATCACCCACGGCCACTTCAAACGCGCATGCGGCCAACGCAATGGTGGCAGCGCGAGTGGCGGAGCAAATGGCAATTGGCAGAATCTTGCGGTGCATAGCGTCTCTCGGTTAGTGGCGTGTTGGTTAAGCCGTTATCCAGAGACTAAAGCGCGGGGCCGGTGAAGTCTTTTTGCGCGCGCAAAAATATAAATCGGTGGGGTTTTACATTCGTGCCGGGTCAGTCAGGGGAATGATGCCGTGAGTGGCTTCTGGGAGGATTTATAAACGCCCTGCATCGGGAAATTCGAGCGAGTGGATAGCCTGCACTCAGAACGCAACACAGGGCGTTACAGGCGGGGTTTTTATTTTACTCAGGAAAGCGCCTGGCGGAGGGTTTCCATCGCCTCTTCGACAATCATTTCTTCGTCGTCGGAGCTGACCCCCAAAAACGGGCGAGCGGGTAACCCGGGGTGGCTCACTTTTTTGCGCGGCCCAGGTCCGCCCGGCCACGAAAGTGCTTTACCGGATTTGGGTGTGATGGTGTATGGCCGGGTACCGAACTGATGCCACACCGCCGTCGCCTGGTCAGAACCGACGAGCACAGCGGCGCTCTCCAATTGGTAACGCAGAAAGCCACCGAGCCGACCTTCCAGCCATAGAATGCGGTTGGCGTTTTTGCGTTTGACTCGGCGGTAGGATGGCGACAGCGGTGCCCAGGGTGTTCCGTCCGGCGCACGCTCATCCCGGAATCGATCTTCGGTGCTGGCCAGCAACCCCTCACCAATGCTGGCCAACATCGGGCGTGGGTTGGTCGTGACTTCGAGCGCACGACGCAGGGCATCAAGCGCAGCGTCGCTGTCCAACTCCAGGCGTACACCGTCAGCCATCAGCCAATCCTCCGCTCGTACACGCGCTCACCGACGCGACTGCGCATCAGGTCATCACCCGCGCCCGCTTCCCAGCCGTTGCTGCCCCAGTCGAACCATACAGGCACGGGCTCGTTGTTGCCCGGCAGTACGAAGCGAGAAACAAACCGTCGACGCACCACCGCCTTTTCAATATCGGAAAACCATTCCAGCCGGGTCCAGATTTCATCCGGGGCCCGAACGGTTTCCGCCAGGGCTCCGGTGAGCTCCGGGCGTTGCGGTAGCGGTTGGGTCATGCTCTGGCTGTCGCGGTCACGCAGCAGGTGGCTGCCGATCACCAGGTGATCGCCTGCGCGATCGCGAACAATCTGGGGGCGGTCTTCGGCATTGAAGCGGCGCAGGAATTCACCGGCGTAGAACGCCGTATCACGGTCGGTCGGCAATAGCGACTGGGTATTGAGGGTGCGCGGTTCGGGCATGGTTTCCAGTGGGCCGCCGCCCGGTGATGGGCGGCCACCACCGCCACCGCCGTGCGGCGGCATAAATCCGTTCAGGCGCGAACGGCCGGGCTGATACTCGAAACCCGGATCCACCCCTTCGGGGACGCGCACGGTGCGCGGTCCACCGGGGCTGCGCTGGCCAATCTCACGCTCCTCCCAGTTCAGCGCGGGTGCTTCGTCCGGTCCGTCGCGGCCCATGCGCTGCAGGTCACGCTCGCCCAGCGCCCGCACACGGCATCCGCAACCCCACCCATTGGTGGGCATGTTCGTGCGCCACCAGGGATCGTCCCAGCGCAGAATCATTCCATCCCACGCCTGGTGTTGCAGGCGTGGATTTTCGGAGCCGCTGTGAATGTACTGCCAATAGGGGCGGCGCTCGCGCACCTCCATCAGCTGCTCGTAGCGGCCTGCCATGTAGGTGGTGTTCAGGTTGGTCTCGTAGATCACGCGGCTGCGCCAGTTGCGCCCGCCGTTATAGCTCCAGCCGTGGCGGGCTACGATGTCATCAAAACGCGATCGGAACTGCTCGAGCGTTTCACCATCGTTGATGGCTCGCTCCACCGCCTGGCGAAAATCCGCCACCAGGTCATTGCGGTTGGCGCCGGCCACCATAAAGGCGTAGTCGTGCTCGGCGGCGTACACATCCGTCCACGCCTCGGTGGTCATGTTCAGTTTGCGCCGCAGAAACTCCGCCTGCTCGCGAAACGGCAGATTAAGTGCGCGCAGCGCCACCGTTGGCCTCCTCCATAATGTCGTCCCGCCCAGTCAGCTCCGCCACCCGCAGTGCCTCTGCCATCAAATCGGCATAGCGCTCAATGTCCATCTCCGGCAGCAGCGCCAGCAGGCCATCGCGCACCTGATCCAGACTCTCGGCGTCGTTCACCAGGGCGCGGATCCGGTCGATCCATTCGTCGGTCACCGTTTGCATTTCATCGTCCAGGTCATCCGCCATGGTGCGCTCTTCGCGCTGCCGGTTCAGTGCGGCGGTGGCCATCGCTGGCGGTTGCGGCGGGTTGGCACCCAGGCGTTTTACCGGCTGCAGAATATCCTCGTCATCTTCCGGCTCGGGAATGCCCACACGCTCGTGGGCCCACTGGCGCGGCACACGGAAGCCGAGGTTCACCAGCGCGGGCACACTCTTGGCGAACTGCGCCATGTCTTCCCGCTCGCTGGTATCGAACACAAAGCAGGGGCAACGGTCGGCTTCGGTGGCCAGTCCGTTCAGCACCGCAATGGGCCACACCAGGTCGCGGGTCAGGGTTTTCTGGATCTGTTTGGCATCCGAATCGGTCAGCTCTTTGCGCACTTCGTTGTGCACATTGCCCAGGGCGTTGGTGCTGCTGGCACCGTCCGCCTGGCTGGTGAGCGTACCGCCGAGAATGGCTTTGCTCTGGGCCTTGTCGCACCACTCCATCATCAACTGGAACGCACCCGGGTCACCGTCGGCGGCTTTCTGGAATTCAATATCCATGCCCTGGGGAATAATGCCGGCGGCGTTGTGGCCAATCATGGCCAGCGCGCGCATCAAGGTGAGCTTTTCTTTCTGGGTGGCGCCGCTCGGGTATTTACCCAGGCGCAGCGGAATGCCATAGATTTCCAGGAATTCGGCCAGGTCACCCACGCTGTAGTTTTTGAACAGGTACGGCCAGGCCAGCACG
Organism: Marinimicrobium sp. UBA4509; assembly: GCF_002388575.1. Classification (NCBI taxonomy): domain Bacteria; kingdom Pseudomonadati; phylum Pseudomonadota; class Gammaproteobacteria; order Cellvibrionales; family Cellvibrionaceae; genus Marinimicrobium; species Marinimicrobium sp. UBA4509. The sequence continues at coordinate 112,715 of NZ_DGMV01000050.1, read as the reverse complement.
CGGAACAGGGCGCTGCGCTCCAGCCAGCCGCTCTTGGCCTTGTGGGTGTGCACAATCCAGCCGAAGGGCTGTAGCGGCTCGCCATCGGCGGGGCCACGCAGGCGAATCTCCTGGGTGTAGCCACGCTTGAACTGGAACCAGGTTTGTGGGCGGTGCTGTACGGATTTGGGCAACCAGAAACCGGCGCTGCGCCGCCACTCAATTTCCAGGCAACAAAAGGCCTTGCCGATGCCGTCGGTCACATCGAACATCAGCTCCGCAAAATCCTCCAGCCCGGCGATCACTTCCTGCAGCTCGCGGGCGGCGTTCTTCTCTTTGGCGGTGGGGTTGCGCGGCGGCACGATGGACCAATCCAACCCGGCCACGGCCCGGCGGCGCTTGCCCATCTCCGCCATGATGTGCGCGTCCTTTTCTTCCATGTCTTCATAGAGCTCGTACTGAGCCATGATGTCGCCCTGCTCGGCGCTGTCCATAATCTGCGCCAGCTTGCTCGGGGTCAGGCCCCTGCTCGGGTGGCCCTGGAACTCGCGCTGCAGGGCGATGCGGTCGGCGGTTTGCGGCTCTTTGAGGTCACGGGTGTTCACGCTGCTGCCATCCGGGGTGAGCACCCGGGCGGCAGCGGCCACCAGGCTTTTGAATCGTTGGGTTACCATGCGCTGGGCTCCGGTATCATAAAGTCGTCATCCTCGGCGTTATCAAAGCCCCGGCTGTGTTTGGGTACCGGGGTAAAATCGATCTCGCCACCACTCATCCAGCTCGCCCGGTTCGCCATGGCCAGGGCCACCGCGAAGTCCCCGTGGCGTTTGTTCTTGGCGGAGCTGCTGTCATTGTCTTTGGTGCGGCCCTTGTCGATGACGGGCACGCCTTTCTCCACGGTGATGTGCAGCAGGTCATCCAGCACGTTCTGGTGGCGCGGCACCTCCATGTTGAAGCTCTCGAACTCACCCTTGAGCTTGGGCATCCACTCGGCGTACCAGGGAATGTTCAGCATCACCTGCTCAATCATCCCCGCACCAAATTTCAGCGCGGCCTGCTCGGCCAGGTAGCCGCCGTTGCCGGTGGCATCAAAGGCGCCGCCAGCGAACCGGGGCAGCCGCTCCAGGATGAAGAACATCACCTGGCGCTGCTGCTCGTAGGTGAGGTTGCGCAGCTCCACCACAAAGGGGGTGCGTTTGCGTAAGTCCGGCATCACTGCCAACGGGGCAAACACGGTCAGGTCGCCCCGGCGGGCGAAGTCTTCCCCGAAGTAGTGGCGATCCTGCGGCCGCAATCGGTTCAACTCGGGCAGCAGGTTGTCCAGGCACCACTTCTGGATCTCGTCCTCGCGCTGCTGGTTGGTCCAGGTCTCGAAGCCCTCGGGCGCCTCGTAGCGGAAGATGGGGATTGACCGATCGGCCACCATGGCGGCCTCGATGAGTACGCGGGAGAGGTAGCCGCCGCCAGACTTCTTGGGAATGCAGCCGTATTCTTCCTCGGCACTCTCGGTGTTGGGTGCGTTCTTGTAGAGATCATTGCGCCACTTCTTCTCCGCCTCCGGGGACCACTCCTGGTTGGTCACGTAGCAGATGCGCTTGTAGAGACCTTCGGCAATGGCATCGTCCAAGGTAATGGTGTGGATGCTGTAGTCCTTACGGCCTTCCTTTGCATCCTGAATCAGTGTGTTGAACAGGTTGTCTACGCCGTTGTGCGTGCTGATCAGCCGCACCTTGTTGCCCCACATGGTCAGCGCCAGAGCCGCTTTGAGCAGCTCTTCCAAAGCCTCATGGAACGCCGCCTCATCGATGACGACATCACCCTGCAGACCACGGAGGTTGCTCGGGCGGGAACTGAGCGCCTGGATTTTATGCCCGCTTTTAGGGAAGCGGATCATGTAGGTGAGGATTTCCTCTTTTTTGGCGTCGTCCCAAAACGTCTGTTCGTAGACGTCCGCCTCGGCCAGTTCATTGAACGCACGAGCAAAAAGGGCGCAGGCAGCGATGTACTCCAGGGCCATTTCCTGCTTGGAGCCGACATAGAAGGTGTTGCACCCACCACGGCGCCGTGGCTTCGCTCCCTTCATCACGTTGCGGCCGGCTTCGGCCCAGGTGAGCCCCGTCCGCCGGCTCTTCTGGCCGATCATTATGGGGCTCTCATCTTCAAACCAGCGCTTCTGGTAGCCCAGGAACACGGCATCGCCGCCCGGTACCGCCTCGGCGATATCCTCCGGCACCACCACACCGTAGGCTTCCATCTCCGCCTGCAGGTCGATCTTGCGAGCGGGGCCCACGGCCTTGTATTTACCCATCCGATCGGCCATTACGCTTTACCCAGTAACACGTTGCGAATGCGGTCTTCGAGCTGCTCGCTCATTCCATCGGTGCCGCGCAGCTCTTCCAGTTTGGTTTCCTGCTCGGCAATGAGCTTTTCCCGGGCCAGGCGCTCCACCTCGCGGCGCTGCTCCAGGCTCAACTTGCGGGTGTGCATGATGTCCTTGGCGGCGCGGGCGAGTTTGCGCACATCTTCGATGTCGAGCTCTTCATCGCCCTGGCTTTCGAACAGCACTCGGTTGGCCAGCGTGGTAACGGACTGAACAAGAAGGGCCCCGGCTTTGTCGTCGGGGTTTTCGCCCAGCTCTTCCACCATGATGCGGGCCATCTGCTCTTGCTGGCGAACCTGCTCCATCATGGTGTCGAAGTTCTGCCGGTACCGGCCCAGGGCGCTACGGCTTGGGTGCTCCACGCTCGGGAATTTGTCCTGCAGGTCGTTGATCAGCTCATCCAACGTCAGGCGGTTTTCCCGCAGCCGCTTTTCAATGTGGCTGCGCACCTCGGGCTGGAGTTTGTCCACGGTGGATTTGCGGCCCATGTCAGCGCGCTCCCGGGCGTTTTACGCCATCGATCACCACGCGGCCTTCGGCCACGTCCTGGCCACGGCTGGTCAGCGTGGCAATCAGCAGGTCGCTCACATCCTGAATGTCCACCAGGCCCTGCTCCTCCAGCCAGCGCAGGTGGCCTTTCACCTGATCCCGGCTGGGGCTGTGGCCGAAGGTGTCTAGCAGGTTGTACAGCACGGAGCTGTTGGCGCGGTAGCTGGGCATGTCTACCAGAACCCGAAGAATGACCAGGCGCTGATCTTCACGCAGGTAGTCGGCGAAGGGTTTCTTACTCATGGGGCACCTACTTGTTGTTGAGCAAATAATCGTTCATTCGGTTGACGGCGGCCGTTAGCCCCTGAAACTCGCGGATGAAGCTGCCCAGTTCACCCTCAAGGCGATCCAGCTTTCCATAGAGCTTCGCGATGGTTGCCTGGCTGGGGACGTCGTTTATACGGCTTTCCAAGGTAGCAACTCGCTGCTCCATCTTGATCTGCTCAGCGCCGTCTGCTTTGCTGCGAGCTGTCCACCACGCGAACACCGCACAGCAGGCGGTAATTAGCCACGCCAAAAAGCCCCAACTGAACTCGATATCATCCAGACTCATATCAATCACTACCCACGTCGATTACGCGGCCATCCTCCCGCCGCACTATGTTGGTGTACCCCGCTGGCTCCCTGCTCAAGTAGCCCTCATCGATGTCGCGGATGTAGGGCACGGTTTCTCCGACCAGCTCCCAGTACCACAACTGGGAGTCTTTGCACTTCTCGATGTAGATCGCTTTCACGGCGGTTGCGCCTCGCGCTCGTGGATTTTCTGTATCAGGTCCGACAGGCGGCCTGCGCATACGGCGTACTCGTCGTACACCTGTTTCAGCACCAGGGCGACGGCGTCCGGGTGGCGGTCAGTCGTCCCGCTCGGCGGCGGGCACTGCACCAGTAACGCCGCCGGCAGCGGCCTGGGCGGCTCGGGCCCGCGCGGCGGAGAGCTGGCGCATGACGCCAACAGGAAACAGGCAATCAACACGGTCAGTGTTCGTCTCAGCCAGCGCATCGCGTAGCTCCTCGGTGGTTTGTTCATCGGCCAGGCGGCGGGCATTCAGGGCGCGGTCAATGGCCTGGCTTTGCTCGCCGGCTTTCAGCACGAGCTGCTCCCACTCGCTCATCATCCCGGTGAGCTGCTCAATGGTCTGGTCCCGGCAGGCGGTGCGTTCATCCCCGGCGGCGCCGGAGTGGCCCCATTGATACATGGCGTAGTGGCTGGCCAGCAGTGCGCCGGCCGCCACTATCGCTAACACCACTCGGCCCTTTGTCAGCAGCATCAGAATCGGCTCCTCACGCACACCCCGGGGCCCCAACCCCGGCGGTGGTACAGCGGTTCAAACTCCAGCAGCACCACTCGTACGTAGTGGCGGTTCTCGCGGAAGTTGGCGGCGCTGCGCCCGGCGTTGTGGTGTTCTATCTCGTCAAACCAGGCGAGCCCACTGGCTCCAGAAGCCAGCGCCCGCTGCCGGTCGCGGTACACCCACGCCAGTCCGCCGTTGTAGGCGCTCAATACCATGGCCCAACTCTCGCAAGGGCCCTCGGCCTGGATTCGTTTATCCACCTGCTCCATTAACCACCGGTCGTATACCACCATGGCTCGCAATGCCCAGCCGGGGTTGTAGGGGTCGGGATTCGCCAGGGAGCGATCAACGTCCGGAATCCATTCGGCGGTGGCGGGCATGAACTGCGCGAGACCTGCGGCACCGACGGGACTCTTGGCAGCGGTTTGCCAGCGGCTCTCCTGGTGGACCTGGGCGGCCAGCGTAGAAATGGGGGCGTCCAAGCCGAAGCCCCAGTGCGCTGCACGCACCAGGGTGGCGCGGTGGCGTTCGGCGGCGGCCGGGATCTTTGAAGCCGATGCTGGTGCGCACTGCACCAGGGCCAGAGCAAACACGGCCAGCAACGTCGTCACGGCGGGCAGTATCCAGGCTGGAGAGCGACGGCTGTGGTCTATTCGCTTGACGGTAACCATGGTTAAAGCCCCAGCGTCAGACCAAGCACACAGGCCAGCACAATCACCGCGCGGCGCAGCATGGCCATCGAGCGGGCCCAGTGCGCGTTCCGGTCAATCTCAGGTGAGGTATGCGCCAAGATGTGAGGTCGGGCATAGGGGAACAGCGCCCGGTCGATCCAGTAGCCCAGAACTGCGCCGAGCATGACCATCGCGCTCTTGTAGGCCACCACGGGCAACTGGTGCGGCGCAAGAAGGGCGATCAGAAGAAAGACCACCAGCGTGGCAATCATCCACCCCAGCAGCCTGGGGCGTCGGGTGGGTTCTACTCCAGGGAATCCATACATGGGGCCTCCGCGTCGGGTTGAAGTTCAATGCCTGTGTTCAGGTTTGAATTCCAGACTACGCGTGAGGCTGGCGCGGTGTCGTTTTGCGCGCGCAAAAAGAATCGAGAGCCAAAGGCTGGGATGATGTTACGTCGAACTAGGCTGGCGGAGGTGTGGAGCGTGAAAGTAGGTATTGTATTTCGTCCGGGGAACCTATGGATAGGTGCGCACTGGTCGCCTTACAACCGTCGTTGGTGTATCACCCTGATCCCCACGTTTACGGTATGGATCACTCTGAAGGGTGGCAGGTCACCGCTTGACGGCCGGTGCAACCGGGGGCATAACGATCGCTCTAATGCGGCTAATACTCGCGGATAATGAAGTATTGAAATTGTCCTTTTCCACCTCCAGGACGATGGCGCCAGTGTCAGCAGCCATTTCACTCATCATCGAGTGAATCATCTGATCATGCTCTGGATTGTGAGCGGAAACGGTGTACTCCACTGCGAGAGAGAAGTTATCGAGCAACTTTGAGATCTCTTCCAGGTGGGGTTTTAGTTCATCGCTCCAAAGCACCTCAGCGTCTAGCGCCAACGAGTCAAGTCGCTTTTTTGTTTCATTGATCTCGGGCAATCTCCGCTGCGCCCGTCTAGCCATTTCGTAGATTGCCAAATCTCCGAACATGAACTGGACCTCTGCTAAACGCCTTGGCTCACCCCGCATTATCTCGACGATTGGGCGGCGTGCCGCTTCGATCTGATCACGGAGCTGGTAGAGGCATAGGACTAATTCCTTGGCCAGTTGGTACCGATCCTGACCAACCAGCTGCCGGCGCCAAGTATTCAAACCCAGCCAGGCAACTATGGCTGCAGATACGGCGGCGCCTGCCACAGAAA
>NZ_DGMV01000050.1:96169-106535 GCF_002388575.1 Marinimicrobium sp. UBA4509 | reverse complement strand
AACTGCCACAGAAACCTCCCTGGCCAATGTCACAAAATCCACGAGTCCCATCTCAGCTGGAGCTCTGCATATTAACCAACTTGGTCACCTGCCCGGAACGGCACTGCACCGTAACCTTGCTTCCATCGAGCATATGGACGTCCACCAGGTTCTTATCGACAGAATAGTAGGAGCCAAACACGCAGATTACGAAAGCAACGATGAACCCGATCGGGCCGGCGAGTAGCATCCCGATGCCGCCCAAAATGATTACCCCGACAATAAAGCCGACACATCCGAATTTCTTGTCGCTCTCAGTTCTGGTGTCTACCCGAATCACGTCCCGGGCTACGTACTTCGCCGACTGATTGGCCTCAATAATCAGACTCCGGGCCCCCTTACCAAAAAATGCCAATCCCTTGTTGCCGAAAGATCCACCCACTACTCTCATGCCTGCCTCCGTGAATTACGTGCCAATCGATTTGCCAGGGTCTCCAGTACATCCAAGTCCTCCCCAGAGCACCGATGGAGAGCCTCCTTGATTCTAGCGACCTGGTCCACCTCTCCGCCATAGTGGCCAGGCTCCTCAGCTACTCCCTTTGTCAGAGAGTTGAGGAGTTCGCCTTCTTCCTCTGCTTCTAAATCAGCGGACATATCGAGAGCCACAAGAACTCGGTGGCGCTCCTCACCGCTTAGACGCCGTCCGGTCAGTATGAACACCTCGTCCAACTCCGGCTTCAGAGCGCACAGAACCCGCGTTTTATCTATAGGGAATGCGCCACGGCGCTTCCGCTCTGCAAATGCCGTTTTGCTCAGGCCCAGCGCCTCAGCCACCTCTTTATCGGTGCTCACCCGCAGCTCGTGCTTCAGGCGCTGCAGGCAGTCAGAAAAGTTCATATGACCCCTTGAATAGTTCATATTTATGGATTAAAGTTCACATACACCAGTCAACACTAAGTTGATGTTAGCGCACACGACACGAGCAAGCTAGGAGCCGTCATGACCAGTCCAGTCCGAACTCGCGAGGAAGCCCGCGAAGCTCTCAAGGAAAGCGGCATCTCAATTACCCAGTGGGCCCTCTCAAACGGGTTTTCTCCAAATCTGGTGTTTGAGGTGCTTAGCGGCCGCAAGAAAGCCATTCGAGGTCAGGCGCACCGCATTGCGGTGAAGCTTGGCATCAAGAAAGGAACCATCGTGAAGGATCCGGCGAAAGCGCTGGACCGTCATGTGGCCTAAACCCCGAAACAACCGAGGAGTGACACTGCCATGTCCAATCAAGAAAAGGTGAAAGCCATGCACAGCGAGTACCGGGACGGAATGATCCTGCGCCGCTACCAGGTCAGCGACGGCCAATGCCCGATCAGCGTTATCGCCGCCGAGTTCGGCGTCAGCCAGCTCTATGTCATCGAGCTGATCCGCGAGGCACAGCTCGCCGACCACCGGGAGCAGGCGCAAGACGCCGCCCACCAGGTGACCCTGGATGGAGAAGTGCTCTGGGCCGTGCCCGCCCGCCACATCGCCTACCGCACCGGGTGCCAGGCGCTGTGCGCCCAGGTGCGCGAAGCGGAGGAGGACCACCCCGAGAAGCAGGTGCTTCTGGCCGTGTGCATTGCCCCCACCGTGGAGCACATCAACATCACCCAGCTGCCGGTGGAGCCGCAGCCAGAGCGCCTGCAATCCGCCGCCGTCACCCGAGGTATCGCGTGATGCCCCGCCAGACCATGACCATCGACCTTCAGGCCGGTCGTCTCGGTGAGTTCATCGAACGATATGAGGCGCTGTTTCCCGCCGAGGAAAGCACCCTCAGTGACCGCGAATGGAACCGCCAGCACGACCTGCTGCAGGGGAACATCGCCAACGAAGTTGCGCGCCAATACAGGGGGCATAAGCAATGAGTACTACCACCCAAAGAGTCAGCGAAAGCGGCGCCAGAGTGCTCCGCGTGATGGCGGCCCTGAAAGGGCACAGCATTAGCGGCCTAAGCAACGGAGAGTTGGCCAAGGCGCTGGGTGAGAGCCCAGCCACCATCAACCGGTGCCTGAACACTCTGATAGCCGAAGGAGTCGCCACGCGGCTGGAGAACGGGCGGTACGCCCTGGGTGTGCGCATGCTGCAAATCGCCCAGGCGCACGCCGCCGAGATTAACCGGGCAAAAGCCCGAATTGAGGAGCTGGACCAGCGTGTGAACGCTGGGGCTCATTTGTAACAAATGCGCGAGCGCTCGCGCATTTAACCGGAGGACGTATGGCTAGAAAACCTAAACAACCGACCACTATCGAGCACGATGACATCAGCACTGAGGCACAGCAGGAGCACAGCTCGGCGCTGACTCCGGCATCGGAGCACTCTCAGGAAATCATGGATATCTATGGCGATGGCTTGGTTTACAACCGCGCCCGAGTGGTGGACGAGACGCGCTTTTATATGGCCCAGAGCGCCGAAACGATGCTCGAAGCTGGTAAGCGACTGATCATTCTCAAGGAGCACGAACCCCACGGAGAGTTCATCCATATCGTCGAAAGCCAATTGGGTATGGCCGCTAGAACGGCTCAGCAGATCATGCAGGCTGCTATCAAATACTGCTCACCAAAACTGGATTCAAAACGGCAGGCGTTCGCCACTTTGGGGAAAACAAAGCTGTTCGAGCTGATGGTAGAGGATGACGACGATCTGTCAGAACTAGCCGACGGGGGCTCGGTTGCCGGAATGAACCTGGACGATATTGATCGCATGTCGGTCCGGGAACTCAAAAAGGCACTGCGCGATGCCAGGGAGGACCGCGAGGCGAAAGACCGCGTCATGGAGAAAAACCGGGCCAAGATTGACGAGCTGCAGACCAAGGCCGAGCGCGTCAAAAAGGAGGCGCCAGACGAGGTGATCAGCCAGGTGCGAGCGGAAGCCAGCCAGATCTGCAATGACGCTGAGGCCACACTTCGGGTAACCGTCAGCCATGCCCTGGAGGTGGTCGTTCAGTACGGCGACGAGCTCGACATGGATCAGACCAGTTGGCTCAGCCACCAGTTGGACCTGATGGACGAAGCGCTGCTGTCAGTGCGGGAAAAGCTCGGGATAGAGCGTTCTCTGGATGATGGTGATCCGGTGTGGGCTGACCCGAATTTTGACGACCAAGAAGCCACGGAGTAGGCCCGCCTATGAGTCCAGCACTGATTGAACGGTTGCTCGCCGTCGCCCGCGAAGCGGAGGCGGCGGGCCACGGCAAGAAGCAGGCGGTTTATCAGTCCGCTGCTCAGGAATTGGGGTTCAGCGTTCCCACGCTGCACCGGAAACTCAATGAGGTCACCATGAAAAAGCCACGCAAGCGGCGCGAAGACGCCGGCAAAACGGCCCTCACCCTGGAGGAGGCGCGGCATATCAGCGCCTACCTGCAGGACAGCAACCGGGCCAACGGCAAGCGCCTGGCCAGCGTTGAAAACGCGGTGGAGGTGCTGCGTAGTAATGGGGTGATTCGGGCCGAGCGAATCGACGAGAGCACCGGCGAGGCGATACCACTGAGCATCAGCGCCATCACGCGCGGCCTGATGAAGTTTGGCCTGCACCCGGAGCAGCAAAGCCGCCCGTCACCAAAAGTGCGGCTGGCCAGCAAGCACCCGAACCACGTCTGGCAGATCGACCCGTCATTGTGCGTACTGTATTACCTGCCGAAGCAGTCCGGCCTACGGGTGATGGAGAAGGACGCCTTCTACAAAAACAAGCCGCAGAATTTTAAGGAAATCGAGAAGGACCGCGTGTGGCGTTACGTCATTACTGACCACGCCAGCGGGGTCATCTTTGTGCACTACGTGCTGGGTGCCGAGTCCGCCACCAACCTGATTGAAGCGTTTGTTAACGCCACTCAGAAGCGACACAAGCACGACCCGTTCCACGGCCTGCCACAGATCCTGATGATGGACCCCGGTAGTGCTAACACCTCGAAGAATTTCGACACACTGCTGCGCGCCCTGGACATCGAACTGTACACCAACAAGCCTGGGCAGCCTTGGGCAAAAGGCCAAGTGGAGAAGGCTAACGATATCGTGGAGCGCGACTTCGAGCACCGCCTGCGCTTTCTAAAAACGGCGCCGGACACGCTAGAAGGCATCAACGAAATTGCCTGGGCCTGGATGCGCGCCTTCAACAAAACGCGCATTCACAGCCGTACCAAGCGTCCGCGCTATGACGTATGGCAGACAATTACCGAAGATCAGCTGCGCCTGGCGCCGCCCAGGCAGATGATGTTTGACCTGGTGTATGGCTCCGTCAAAACACCGAAGGTGTCTCCGCAGCTCACCATTCGTTACAACGGCAATCAATACAGCGTTGGCCATATCGACGGCATTGAGGTGGGCATGAAAGTGGAGGTCACCCGCAATCCATGGCGCGGCGATGACAGCGCCCAAGTGATGATGGTGGATGCCGAGGGCCGCACCGTTGCCCACGTGGTGGAAGCCATGCAGTTCAACGAGTTTGGTTTTACCAAGGAAGATATCGAAATCGGCTCGGGCTTCCAGGCGCACAAAGACACTCGCCTGGACCAGGAGCGCAAGGCGGTCAACCGGCTTTCCATGGAAGCCGACACCGACGACCAGGCAGAGAAGAACCGCAAGCAGAAACACGTGCCCTTCGGCGGCAAGGTGGATCCGATGAAGCCGATCCACGACACGCCCATGACGGACTACATCCCCAAGCGCGGCAACGAAGCCGACGTCGCGCCCATGGTCGTTCAGGAAAAGCCCCTCACACACGTGGAGGCCGCCAAGCTGCTCAGCCAAAAGCTCGGCAACCAATGGCAGGGCCCGCAGCACTTTACCTGGTTAAAACAGCACTACCCGGAAGGCGTCCCCAGGGAAGCCCTGGCCGATATCGAGCAAAAACTGACCGCCGGCGCCGCGCCGCTGCGGATTGTGAAATAGGAGACAGTAGATGTTGGCACTGAAGCATGAACTGAAAAGCCGTGGCCATTCTCAGGCCGATCTCGCTCGCGCCGTGGAGCTCAGCCCGGCCACTATCGCCCAGCTGATCAATCACGGCCAGTGGCCGCGCTCGGTCGATCAGGCCGCACTGCGAGAGCGCATTCAGACGTTCATGGGCATTAAAAGCGAGAAGATTTTTGAAGTGATGGAGCCGCCCCACTGCCATGAGGCGGCCCCTGCCGATTGCGCAAATGACAACCGACAGTCCGAGGAGGACGAACCTATGTTACTACGAAAGCAAACCTTCACACCAGCCGCCAAGCAGCAGTTCGGTATTCACCGCGATCCTTTCGCGGATCTGAGCCACGCCGAAGACATGTGGGTGTCGCCCAACATCCGCTTCGTGCGCGAGACCATGTACCAGACCGCCAGGCACGGTGGCTTCCTGGCCGTGGTCGGCGAGAGCGGTGCGGGCAAGTCCACCGTCCGGCGCGACCTGGAGCAGCGCATCGAAACGGAGCATCAGCCCATCATCCTGATCGAGCCCTACGTGCTGGCAGCCGAGGATAACGACTCCAAGGGCAAGACGCTCAAGAGCACCCACATCGCGGAGGCCATTTTATCCACGGTTTCACCGCTGCAGCGCCCCAAGTCATCTCCGGAGGCGCGTTTCCGTCAGCTCCACCAGGCGCTGAAAGACAGCCACCAGGCGGGCAACAAACACTGCCTGGTGATTGAGGAAGCCCACAGCCTGCCCATCCCGACGCTCAAGCACTTGAAGCGCATTATGGAGCTGGAAGTGGGTTTCACCAAGCTGGTCAGTGTGATCCTCATCGGCCAGCCGGAGCTGCTCGTGAAACTCAGCGAACGCAACCTGGCGGTACGCGAAGTGGTGCAGCGCTGCGAGGTGGTGGAGCTGCTGCCGATCGCTCCGGACGAGCTCGATTCATTCCTGGGCCACCGCCTCGGCCGCTGCGATATCGACCTGGCCAATGTCATCGACGATAGCGGTCTGCAGGCGCTGACCGAACGCCTGGTCAATCGGGACGGCGATAGCCAGCTCTACCCACTTGCGATCGGAAATTTCCTCACCGCTGCCGCGAACACGGCCGCCCAGATCGGCGCGCCCATCGTTGATCGAGAAATCATTCAGGGGGTGTGACATGTCTGCATCCGTTAAGCCATTTCCGTCGCCGCTTCGGCGGCGGTTCAAAGAGGCCGAAGCCGGCATGGCCGCCCTGGAGGACATGGGCCACGTCGTAGCCGGCATGAGCCTGACCACCAAGGGCGCCATCATCCTGCTGCGCGACCACCCGGCCAACGATCGCCTGATGGGCGAAGTGCGCCGCGTGTATCGCGACTCCGAAGGCATATGGATCGAGATGGAAAAGAAGGTAGACCAGGTCCGCGTCCGCTGGATCCGCCCCTGGAGCCGCTACATCCACGCACCGAGGAGGGTTCACTGATGTCAGGCGCCGAAATCTCACCCTATAGTAAATCACTGAGCCTCTCTGAAATTGTGCGGCGCTGCGGGGGCCAAGTAACTGCATTCAAACCGCGTGATATGGAGGCGGAGAATATGCTGCAGTTACATCAGGCGAAGCTCCGCAAGGCTATCCAGGAAGAACGGTGGCCGGATTGTAGCGCAGCACTGCGAGCCCTGACGGACGAGGCAATGCATGCGCAGAAAGTTGCCGGTGAGCTCGCGATGCAGTCTGAGATGGCTCATAGGGTCGCTGAGAAAATCAGCGCCAAAGTCGTTCCGAGCGAGTGGAGGTAGCGATGGAGGCGGAAGCCATGCTGTACGCCTGGTGTCACTACTGGAAATGGCCGGAGAACCTTTGTGGCCAGATCCAGCTGACACGAGAGATGCCGGCTGAAGATGCTGAGCCTACCGCTGCGCCCATTGCTCGAGGCACCGATCGTTCCGTCCGGCTGATGATGCAGTCCACCGCATTCAAAAAGTCGGACGGTCTCTGGGTGCCCGGGTTCGAGGAGGGCGCAAGCTTCCTGGCAAACATGAATGCGCTGAACGCCTACCGCAACTGGCTGGCAAACATGATCAAAAACGGCTCACCCCTCAAGGGCGATGTCGCCATCTGGGTAGAGCCAAAACCCTCTCAACCAACGGAGCAACCGCAATGAATACCGAAACGATTCCCGAAGGCTACCGGCAAGACTCCGCCGGTCGCCTGGTACCGGAAGACACCATTAAAACGATCGACCTCATGCGCGATGACCTGGTCATGCGCATCGCTGATCGTGCCGAGGAACTGAGCGAACGCCTGCGCCAGTTCAAGCAAGACACGCTGGCGGAGATCGAGGCCTTCATCGAAACCAGCGCCCAGGAGTACTCCATCAAGCTCGGCGGCGAAAAGGGCAATGTGCAGTTCACCAGCTTCGACGGCCGCTACCGCGTCATGCGAGCCAACCACGACAGCATGACCTTTGACGAGCGCCTGCTCGCCGCCAAAAAGCTGATCGATGAATGCCTGCTCGACTGGAGCGGCCGCCCAGGTGTTCCCAACGGCCTGGTGGTCATCGCCAACCGAGCCTTCCGCCGAAACGCCGCCGGCGAAATTAGCGTCAGCCGAGTGCTCGACCTGCGCAGTCACGACATCGAGGACGAGCGCTGGCAAAAAGCGATGGAAATCATCACCGACAGCATCCGCGTGCAGGCCAGCATCACCTACCTGCGCCTCTACAAACGGGCCGGCCGCACTGATCAATACGACCAACTACCCCTCGATATCGCAAAGGTGTAACCATGAAAAGGCGATTCAAATTGGAGTCAGGACTCGATATCAGCATCACGTTGGATATCGACCTGGACAAAGTGACCCCGGAAGTTGGCGAAGAAATTAATAACTTCTGGATCTTGCATAAAGATGTGCTGCGGGCGTCCGGTGGAGACGTCATTCAGGCCGTCGCGCGCCGTGCGGCTGGCCCTCTGCTTTTGTTTTTGGTTGATGGCTACAACGGATATGGCGCGGTGGAGAAGCTCAGCGAGGAGGAAGGATGGCCTCATTCCGCCCAAATCGGCATCACCGTGGTGGACTGCGAGCTGCCCGACTTGTCCGCCGACGAGTTCGATGTCCACGAGATAAAGGAGACGTCGTGATGCGCTGCCGAAACTGCCACGGGGAGATCCCCGACTCCGAAGTCGAAGCCGAAACCTCCGCAGAGGATGAAGGCCTCCTGGAGGTCACCGCCACCTGCCCATGCTGCCAGTATGCATTCCTTATCCAGGTAGACATCTACGAGATGGACACCAAGCCCAGCCAGGAGGACGAGTATGAAGATGCTTGAATTGTTTCTGGCAATCTTCGGCCTGTGTAGCGCTATCGCGTTGGCTATCACCTGGATAATAAGCCGTCGAAATCCAACGGTCCGGTGCTCTCGTTTGCTGTTCGACGAGCGTCTCCGCCAGATGAGAGCCGAAGGCTACAGCCGTCTCTGGGACGACAGCTACACCGCTGGCGAACTGGCAAGAGCCGCCTCGGAGTATGCAGCCGCTTCGGCAACCGGTGGTGATGAGGCTTCTACCGTCTGCCAAATGCCAAGACCAGAATGGCCTTGGGGCGGAGAACATTGGCGGCCCAAGGGTCGTCGAGACTGCCTGGTCAAAGCCGGCGCCCTGATCATCGCGGAACTGGAGCGCCTGGACCGTATGGAGGGCCGCTCATGAAGTTCTACGGTTGGGACGATTGCGGAGTGGCTCGCGGTGAAATGCTGGCTACCGATATCAGTGCGGGGGATCTGGATTTCGGCCCGGAGCTTCTAGCTCATGAAATTGGGTGGGAGCGCGGTTTCACCTCGTTCAAGGCGGCCCAGCGCGCGCTGCTGGAGGCCATGCAAGCAGAGGGGGCGGCCTCCGATCTAATTGACCAAGTACGCCGCTATAAAGCCAGCTACGTGCCAATCGTTTAACAACGAGGAGCGAAACATGACAGCACTCCAGGAACGCGCCATAGAGCGCACGCACCTTCGGATTGAGGCCGCACGCCACTGCTACATGGTGGCGGCAGCAGCTGGCAACACCCTGGCGGCCAAACGCCACATCCAGACCATGCGAGAAGAGCGCCGCACTCTGAAGCTGCAGCGCCAGACCACCAGGAGGATCCACTGATGCCCAGAGCCATGGGAGCTCAAGCAGAACGGCGCCGCAAGCGCCTGATCAAACTGATCCACGTCGCCAGGCGGGAGCTCGGAATGGCTGATGAGAGCTATCGCATGATGCTCGCCAACATCCCGGCTCTGGGTGGCAAAACCAGCAGCGCTGACCTGTCCATAAACGGCCTGGAGATCGTCCTGGAGCAACTGAAGGCCAAGGGGTTCAAGATCAAGCCGAAGCGGCCAGCGCCATCCAGGAGCGGCCACAGCCGCCCTCTGGCGGACGACAGCCAGTCAAGGATGATCCGCCACCTCTGGCTCAAGCTGCACGACCTGGGCGCTGTCCGCGACCCGTCAGAGCGGGCCATGGGCACCTTCATCTGCCGCATGGTCAAGATTGAAGCCCTGCAATGGCTCAGCACGGACGAGGCCAGCAGGGTAATCGAACATCTCAAGAAGTGGCATAATCGCGTTGAGAAGTGCGCCACACAGGAGGTATCGAGCGATGAGTGACCAAATGGAGCATCTGCGCCACCAGCTACTATCAGAAGCGGCGGACCGCGTTGCGCGGGTGCTCCGCGAGTTCAACATTCCCGAGGACCGGGCCGAGCAGTGCGGCTCAGCGGTCGCTGATGACCTGGCTCAGCACTGGGCAGGGCAGAACATCACGATTCCCAAGGACTATCGCTACAAGCTGACCCAGCGTGATCTGGAGATCTGGGACAAGTTCAACGGCCGCAATCACCTGGAGCTCGCCAGGGAATACGACCTGACCGTGAACGCGATCTACCGCATCGCCAAGCGGATCCGCAAGCGAGCCATCTCCAGGCAGCAACCTGATATATTCGACAAGGCCTCTCACTAAAAAGGGCAGTCCACCCTGGAGCTGCCCTTGATTCGATCGTTTTTTGCTGGCGTCCCGCTCTTGCCCAGAGTGAAACAGTCTTTCACAACCCTATCCCAATAAGTCCCCTCGGCACCCTCTAAATCCCATAATTATCGCGCTCCTGTGGTAGATTTATATCACTCGTGTTCAGGGTACGCCGGTGTACCAGATATGGGTCGCCCCCAGTGCGTGTAACTCCCGGAGCGCGGTGTCGGTGATATCAGCGAATTTGCCGACGCCGTTTTCCTCGAGGGTGCCCCAGGGTTTGTTGGTTGTTTCGGTGTTCCCGAACAGCCGGGTGAACATCTGATAGACCACGGGTTTGCCGGCATGGGTTTTCGGGCTGTCCGTACTGTCGATCGGTTTGGGCGACTGGGCGCATCCGGCCAGTGAGGCCAGAAGCGCCGTGGCGATCCAGGGTTTTTTCATGGTATGTCTTCCGTCAGTGCAGTTCCAGAATGAGCGCGCTCATTGGCTC
>NZ_DGMV01000050.1:46891-96061 GCF_002388575.1 Marinimicrobium sp. UBA4509 | reverse complement strand
CTCATTGGCTCGAGTGTCAGATCGTTATCCAGGGACAGGGTTTCGCCGCTCAGGGCGTCGGTACCTGAAAGGTGACCATCAATGGCCTGTGCGTAACGCTCGTTGGAGAGCTGGCGGGTTTCCCCGGTGTGATTGATTGCCACCAGAATGCGCTGCTTCTCGGTGTAGCGGGCAAACACATAAACGCCATCGTGAGGGGCATAGTGCAGAAGGTCACCGTGGTGAATGGCTTCCTGTTCCTGCCGCCAGTTGAGTAACTGACGAAGGTATTCCTGTGCAGAGCGTTGGGTATCCGTCAGACCTTCGCCGGTGAACCCATTGCGCGTATCTCCGGCCCAACCGCCGGGAAAGTCACTGCGCACGGCGCCGTCGTCACGGGTCTTCGGGCTGGTGGCAAGCACTTCCGAGCCGTAAAAGAATTGAGGGGTCCCGCGCATGGTGGCCAGCAAGGTCATGGCGATATTGAACCGCTCGACGTCCTTATCAATCAGGCTGTACAGTCGGCTGGTATCGTGGTTCTCGGCAAAAATGACCAGACTCATCGGGTCCGCGTAGAGGTTGTCATCCGCCAGGGTTTCGTAGACGCGAATCAACCCGCGATTCCACGCTTCGTCTTCCGTCAGTGCGGCGCGCAGGGCGTCGTACATGGGGAAATCCATTACGCTGGGAAGATAGGACACATAACCGTCTTTATTGTCTTTGCCGCGCTGCCAATAGGACACCACATTGGGGTTGGTGCTCCACTCCTCACCGACAATATTGAAGTTGGGGTATTCCGCCATAATGCGGCGGGTCCACTCGGTCAGGAAATCCTTGTCGGAGTAGGAATAGGTATCGGTACGGATGCCATAAAGATCCGCGTACTCAATCCACCAGATGCTGTTCTGAATCAGGTAATTGGCCACCAGCGAGTTGCGTTGGTTCAGGTCCGGCATGGATTTCACAAACCAACCGTCGGCAAACTCCTGTTTATCGATGTCCGCCGCGTAAGGATCCTGAACGCTGGTCCGGTAATGGGTGGTGGGGACGAATTCGTCCTGAAAGTTCAACCAGTCGTCGGTGGGCAGATCGTCCATCCACCAGTGGCCGGATCCGATGTGGTTGAGAATCATATCCTGAATCAGGCCGACGCCTTTGGCTTTGCCTTGCAGGCTGAGCTGTCGATAGTCCTCATTGTCACCAAAGCGCGGATCTACCCGATAGAAGTCGGTAATGGAGTAACCGTGGTAGGAATACTCGGGTTGATCATTTTCCAGCATGGGGGTTGGCCAGATGGCGGTAAAGCCCATGTCCGCGATGTAATCCAGGTGCTGGATCAGCCCGGCCAGGTCGCCGCCGTGACGGCCGACGCTGCTGTCCCGGTTCGCGGCTTCTTTGAGCTCGGGAAGTGTGTCATTGCTCGAGTCGCCGTTGGCAAAACGATCCGGGGTGATCAGATAAATGGCATCGGTGGTGTTGAAGCCGTTGCGGTCGGCGGAGTTTTTCCGGCGGGTGTGGAACGCATAGTCATGCTGGAAATTGTCGCCGTTTTCATGGGCAAACTGCAGGGTGACAGTCCCGCCCTGAAAGGTGCTGCGAACGTCAAGATCGACAAACAGATAATTTTCACTCTCGACACGGTGCACATCGGTCACCGCAACCTGAGGATGCTCCAGGCTTACAGACCACTGGGCAATCCGGTCGCCGTGAATCATCAGCTGTACGTTGGGATTGCGCATGCCCGCCCACCAGAACGGCGGATCGATGCGGTCAATGGGATCGGCAAGCGCGGCGGGTATTCCAAGGAGCAGGGTGAGGAATAATGTCAGGCGTATCATGATGAGGTATCCACTACTTGATCGAGGCAATAAAGTCGTTGTGAGAGGGCATCTGGGCGACGGTTTTGTCGACAATCCGTTGCCAGAAATTCATAAACTCGCGCAGTTGATGATCTTCAATGTTGTCCACCAGCGGGTGATAGTCCTGTGGCGTAATGCCCTGGCCGATCATGACCTGTTCCCAGGCAGTTTCGCGAAACAGTTCTTCCTGCTCGCAAAAAACCCGCCCTGAGCCGACAAACAGGTCAATGCGCCGAAGCAGTGATTCCGGCTTGGGTGCTTCACGGCACATGCGCCAGAACGGGCTGTCGGTTTTACGGTTCAGGTGATAGTGCAGAATGATGAAGTCACGGATTTTTTCGAACTCGAACTGTGACTGCCGGTTGTACTCTTCAATATCGCTCGGTTGTATGCCGTTGCGAGGAAACAGCTTGATCAGGCGGGTCAGCCCCTGTTGAACCAGATGCAGGCTGGTGGACTCCAGGGGCTCGAGAAAGCCGCTGGACAGGCCCAGGGACACAACGTTCTGGCACCACTGCTGGACCCGGCGTCCGGTTTTGAAACGGATCGGACGAGGGTCCGCCAGGGCGGGGGTGTCCAGGTTGGACAACAGGGTATGCGTCGCCTCGTCGTCACTCAGGTGGCGGTGGCTGTAGACCAGGCCGTTACCCGTGCGATGCTGAAGCGGGATTCGCCATTGCCAGCCGCCCTCGTGGGCGATGGCCCGGGTATACGGCGTGATGGTTTCTGCTGCCTCGCTGGGAACCGCAAGAGCGCGATCACAGGGCAACCAGTGGCTCCAGTCCTCGAAGTCGACGTCCAGCGCTTCACCGATGAGCAGTGCGCGAAAACCCGAGCAGTCGATAAACAGATCCGCTGCTAGGCGTTCACCGGATTCGAGCTCAACGGCGGCGATATCGCCGGACTCGGAATCCTTGTCGACCGTCTGAATTTTGCCGTCAATGCGCTTGACGCCGAGCTTTTCGCTGTAGGCGCGCAACATCTGTGCGTACAGGCCGGCATCAAGGTGATACGCGTGGGTAAGCCCCGGAAACTGAGTGCCGGGAATGGTTTCCATGGGAGCAAAGCGGTTATGCCGAGCGGCCTGCTCGTTGAGCGAGTAACGCCAGAAGTCTTCGGCCACACCGGCCTGTCGGGCTTTCAGCCAATAGTGATGGAAACCGGCAATGCCGAGGTTGCGCCCGATTTCACCGAAGGCGTGCATATAACAGTCGCCGGGGCGATTCCAATTCTCAAACTGAATACCGAGTTTGATGGTACCCCGTGTCTGTTTCAGAAAGTCGGCTTCCTTGATGCCAAGTACATCATTGAAGTTCTTGATGGGGGGGATGGTTGCTTCACCGACACCGATGGTGCCTATCTCGCTGGATTCCACCAGTTGAATACGGATCTGCTTGCTGAAAAATCGGGACAATACGGCTGCCGCCATCCATCCGGAGGAGCCGCCGCCGACAACCAACACATTTTTTATGGAATGATTCACGTCTTTATCTCCAGCCAAAAAAAAGCCCCTGCTACAGCTCTTCACTATAGCAGGGGCTTTCCTTCATGCCCTGTTTAGAACTGGTAGTTCACACCGAGCAGATAGTTAGCACCGAAGGTCTGGTAAGACGTGATCCGACGGGGATCGTCTTCTGCAGCTCCGACGGTTTCTTCGTCGGTCAGGTTCTGGGCCTGCAGGGTAACGCTCAGGCCGTCAAGCGAGTCGAAACCACCCGCGCCGAAGTCATAACCGATCTGCGCATCCCACAGCTCAGAGCCCTGGTCCGTTGTCGGAGTCAGCGCCAAGCTGAGGCCGCGGGTTTCTGTAAGGAACGCATCGCGCTTGCGGCCACTGACACGGAACTCAAAGCCGTTCTTCTCGTAGTAGACCGTCAGCTGGTAAGACTCTTCGGACAAGCCGGGGATTTCCTGCTGTTCGCCATCATACTCGATAGCGCCGTCGAGGAAGGTTGCCGCAGCGACCAAACCAAAACCGTCCAGCGTTTCGCTGAAGGTATAGAACGGCAAGCTACCGTGAAGCTCGATACCTTCCACTTTACCCTTGCCCAGTTCGGCAATGGAACTGGTCGGACCCTGGTAGGACTGGAAGTTGTCCGTACCTGCATCATGATAGCCTTCGATGAAGTAAGGCTCGAAGTTTGTGATCACGTCCTGGCTGATGTGCCAGTTGAGCAAATCCTTGTAGAACCATGAGGCTGCCACATAGCCGTCGTTGGTGAAGTAGTACTCGTACGACAGGTCGGTTTGTACGGCTTCGAGTGGACGCAGGTTCGGGTTACCGCCGGAGCCACTCCAGGCGCTGAATTCCGGATCGGCGCTTTCGCGACGGGCGTCGTCAAATCGGAAGTTGACAGTGTTGTTTGGGCGCATTTCATCCATACGGGCCCGGGAAAGGGTCTTCGCCGCTGCGAAACGAACAACCTGGCTCTCCGTCATCTGGAAGTTCATGTTCAGGCTTGGAAGGACCTTGATGTAATCAGCGCCGCCACTGACTGGAGTCGCGACAACGCTGACCAGGCCGGTGTCTTCGTCTTCACGAGATACGCTGACAAAGCCATCTGAACGTTGATTGGTGTCGATTATCTGCACACCCACGTTACCGGAGAGAATGCCGGTTTCGAAGTCCGCTTTGGTATAGGCGGTGAGAACTTCTTCGTTCACAACATACGTGTCGCCTAAGCGGTCAGTTTCAAACTCGGTAGCGTCGATCTCGGTGTAAATGCCATCTCTATACATCCCTACGCCGTCATACGCAACTACACTGGTGCCAGTACCAAGGTAGTCTAAGCTGGAGGTACCAACGTAGTAGGAAGCCAAGGCCGGGTCGTTCAAGGGCAGGGCGGTCTGGTCCTCGAGGGGCAGGTCCGCATCAAAACCGGGGGCCACTAGGAAGGCACCGTAGTTAACCTTGCCTTTAGTTCGGTCGGAATAGTTCAAACCCAACTCGACACTCTGGAAAAAATCGCCGTTGAGTTCAGCGATTGCAGAGAGACGCAGAGTGTCCAGCTCTTCGTCAAAGCTCGGATAGTTAACGAAGCCGTCCTGCGCGTTGTTTTTCCCTCCAACGCGTTGGGCAATAGCGCCACCCCAGGCTTGTGGGCCCGCTAAGCGGATAGCAGCAGGGTCAGTATAGTCGGGCAATGCAATGCTCGAGTGATCACCGAACCTCACACCTTCGGGAGATACTTGCTGCCATGATCGAGCACCCGGATCGCCCTGCTGAGTGGTGCCAGCACGACCGGTACCGGAAAAGCTTTCCATATTGATCAGGTCCTTGGCGGATTCGCTGGTAGCAACGTCCAGTTCAGCTGACCAGGTCTCATTGAGCCGATACTTGGCGTTGAAACCGAACGTGGACAGGTCGCCTTCTTTGGTTTCACCATCGTTACGGATTACGGTGTGGAAGCCATCAAATTCGCCATTCATGACCAGTCCGTTTTCAACGTCGCCTACAGTGTAGTTCGCGCCGCCCCAGACTGGCCCGCCATCTTCAAAACCGCGGAAGACTTTGGACTCAAGGAAGTCGATATACAGGGCGTCAACGGTGATGCTCAGGTCTTCGGTGGGTTCCCACTGAAATACGCTGGAGATGGTGTCGCGTTCCATGGTGGCTGAGCGAACAAAGGATTTGTGACCACCGAAGATGAAGCCCTCGTCGATCTCAGGGTAACCCCAGATGCCGGCCTGCTCCTCCTGACTGGGCGATTCCATGGAAGCCAGTGTTACGGCGAAGCCCATGGTGTCATTGGCAAAGGTATCGGAATAAGTGAATGCCAGGCGATGACCGGTGTCATCGTAGTCCGGGTTAGCGGACTCCATGCCATTGACTTCGTAATTGCCGTTAATGCTGATAATGCGATCATTTTCCAGCGGACGCAGGGTACGCAGATCGACCACACCACCGAGGCCCTGATTCACAAGATCGGCTTGCATGGTCTTGTAGACGACTGCGTCGGAAATGATTTCAGAGGGGTAGAGGTCATACTCGACCCCACGGTTGTCGCCAATGCCCAGCAATTCGCGGCCGTTCATGGTGGTGGCGACGTAGTCTTCGTTGAAACCGCGGACGGAAATGCCGCTGGTGCGACCGTTGACCCGCTCACCGGCCAGACCGGGCAGGCGAGCCAGTGATTCGGCGATGCTGGTATCGGGCAGTTTACCGATGTCTTCAGCGGAAACCACTTCCACGATAGAGGAAGAGTTTTCTTTAATGGCGATAGCGTTCATAAGGCTGCGGCGGATACCGGTAACCACCACTTCCTCGAGCATGCCAGCTTCTTGGTCCTGGGCGTATGCGGGAGCAATGGTCATTCCGGCGGCAAGGCAGCCGATCATGGAAGGCAGAATAAGCTTCTTGGTGTTCATCATCTAACGATCCCCTTTCATAGGTTATTATGGTTGAGCATTGAGCAGTTGTTAAAATGTCGCCGCCAGTCACTGATGCAAATCAGTCCAGGCGATTTCAGATTCAGCGACGTTTCGCCAAATTCCTGCTGAAATTCAGGCTATCCCATCGTGTATGGGTGGGCAATTCATTGCATACGTATTCAACGCCTGTTTCCCGTTGCCAACCCATTGAATACGTATGCAGAGTGAATCTGTGGGAGCAATCAGCCATCCAGGCTGAAGTAGCCGGCGCCATAGGCAGGCAAAATCAGCTGTCGACCTTCGATTCTTGCGCCGCTGAATCCGTGTCCTTCGAGTGCCGGGCCTGCGTTCAAATGTTCCACATCCAGCGCGACTTCTTTGTTTGAAAAGTTCATGGCGACCAGAAGTGCCTGGTCATCATGACGACGGGTAAACAGCATCTGTCCCTCTGGTGTGTCCTGGAATTCGATATCTCCCAGGCGCAACGCTGGCTGATCGGTGCGCCAGTGAACGAAAATACGATAGGCATTCAGAACGGAGTCCGGGTTTTTATCCTGAACGTCGACCGCTTTGATTCGGTGCTCTTGGGGAATGGGCAGCCAAGTGGTCTCTGCTTCAGAAAATCCGGCAGTGTGGACATCCTTCTGCCAGGGCATGGGAGTTCGACAGCCGTCCCGGCCTTTGAAGCGCGGCCAGAAGGTGATCCCGTAGGGGTCCTGGAGTTCGTGCTTTTGTAGCGCCGCCTCGGTCAGGCCAAGCTCTTCACCCTGATAGCTGCACACGCTTCCGCGCAGGGATAGCATCATGGCATTGAACAGCTTGGCCAGGGCATCGGATTTATCGGCTCCGCCCCAGCGCGTCATCACCCGACGTACATCGTGGTTACCAATGGACCAGCAAGGCCAACCCTCAGCGAGGCTCGCCTCCAGTGTCTCCACGGTTTCACGGATATAGCGGGTGCTGAAGTTCTCCACCAACAACTCAAAACTGTAGGTGGTGTGCAACCGATCGTTGCCTTTGGTGTACTCGGCCATGGTGGCCAGGGAGTCCTCTGATGAGATTTCTCCCAGTGTGACCGAGCCTGGGTAACGGTCCATGACTTTGCGCAGGGATTCGAGAAACTGCACATTCTCCGGGCGATCGTTGTTGTACCAGTGGTACTGAAAGGCGTAGGGATTGTCTTCGGTAAAGCCACGGCCTTTGCGCTCTTCCTTGGGTTTGGCCGGGTTGTCCCGCAGCTTCTGGTCGTGAAAGCAGAAAGTAATCGCATCCAGACGTAGGCCGTCTACTCCCCGTTTCAGCCAGAATTCCACTTCGTCCAGAATTTCGGCGCGGACTTCCGGGTTATGGAAGTTCAGGTCCGGTTGGCTTTTGAGGAAGTTGTGCAGGTAATACTGCTCGCGCCGCGGCTCCCACTCCCAGGCGCAACCTCCAAAAATGGACAGCCAGTTGTTCGGCGGTGTGCCGTCCTCTTTGGGGTCGGCCCAGACGTACCAGTCCGCCTTGGGGTTGTTACGACACTGGCGGCTTTCCTCGAACCACGCGTGCTGGTCTGACGTGTGGCTCAGGACCTGATCGATAATGATCTTGATGCCTTTGGCGTGTGCTTGCTCGATCAATCGGTCGAAGTCGTCCAGAGTGCCGAAGATGGGGTCAATGTCCCGGTAATCGCTGATGTCATACCCGAAGTCTTTCATGGGCGACTTGAAGAACGGGGATACCCAAATGGCGTCAACTCCGAGACTGGCGATGTAGTCCAGCTTCGAAATGATCCCTGGAATATCGCCAATACCGTCGGAATTGCTGTCCATGAGGCTGCGGGGGTATACCTGGTAAATGACGGCACCGCGCCACCAGGGATTAGTTTGCATGGTGTACCTCCGCAGAAATTACTGACTGAATCCGGTCTGGTCGCCGGTCAAAAAGAGCCATAGAGGAATTCATCGCAAAGAGCCTTGAAGCGTTATTGTCTTCGTTGTTTTAGCGCGGATTTGGTTGTTACCCGGCCTTATTTGAACTGAAACCAATATACGTTAGCGCTGGAATCGGCGGCAACAGACTACATACGTATGCATTGATATCGAGGGCGGGAAATCGATCAAAAAAGAGCCATATTTGAATGAATACGTATGCAGGCTATTGCCGCGGCGCGCCGGCTTGCTTAATTTGAGCGGCTGGCGCGTCAGGCTCTCATTTAAAGGGTGTGAAGATGCTAAGCTGAAAGCACCCGATAACAGATAACAAGTGGTTAACATGAAACAAAAACCTCAACTCAGTTTTTGGCAGATCTGGAACATGAGTTTCGGATTTTTGGGCATCCAGTTCGGTTTTGCCCTGCAGAATGCCAATGTCAGCCGTATTTTCCAGACCCTTGGAGCGCCCATTGATGACCTGGCGTTTCTCTGGCTGGCGGCGCCGGTGACCGGTCTTCTGATTCAGCCAATCATCGGCTATATGAGCGATAAAACCTGGAACCGATTGGGACGCCGTCGTCCTTACTTTCTGTTCGGCGCCATTTTCGCCAGTCTTGCCTTGTTGTATATGCCCCATTCACCCACTTTGTGGGTGGCCGCCGGTATGCTCTGGATATTGGATGCGTCCATCAATGTTTCCATGGAGCCATTCCGCGCCTTTGTGGGTGATATGCTCCCGGACAAACAGCGGACCAAAGGCTTTGCCATGCAGAGCTTTTTCATCGGTATTGGCGCAGTGGTCGCCTCGTTTTTGCCCTGGATCATGACCAACTGGCTGAATGTCAGCAATACCGCCGCACCAGGCGTAGTGCCAGATTCAGTGATCTATTCATTCTGGATTGGCGGTGCAATTCTATTGCTGGCGGTCCTCTGGACGGTACTCAAAACCCGCGAATACAGCCCGGAAGAGCTCGCCGCTTTTGAACAATTCAAGGTACAACAGAAGCGGGCGGCATCAGCGGATGTGGAAACCCGCTCCGCGTCTTCCTACAGCGGTTGGGGTACGGTGTTTGCGGTGGCGGGTATTCTGGTGGCCGCTCTGGTGTATGGTCTCAGTCTTGAGAAGGAAGTCTATGTGCTGGCTGGACTTCTGGGAGGTGTAGGTATATTGCAGCTGGTAGCGGGCTATATGCTCCGCCAGGGCAAAACCGGCAATGGCATCTATCAGGTGGCGCATGACCTGTTCCATATGCCCAAAACCATGGCGCAACTGGCCGTGGTTCAGTTCTTCTCCTGGTTTGCGCTGTTTTCCATGTGGATTTACGCCACCAGCGCGGTTACCAGCCATCACTATCAGACCCTGGATACATCGTCAAAACTCTATAACGACGGTGCTGACTGGGTGGGCGTACTGTTTGGCGCCTACAACGGTTTTGCCGCGTTGGCGGCGATAGTGATTCCCCTGCTGGCCCGTAAGCTGGGGCGCAAGGGCGCACACATTGTAAACCTGTGCCTGGGCGCGGCGGGACTGATTTCGTTTGTGATCATTCGCGATCCCGTCTGGTTACTGGTGTCCATGGTGGGGGTCGGCTTTGCCTGGGCGTCCATTCTGTCGATGCCTTACGCGATCCTGTCCTGCTCGCTGCCCTCCCACAAAATGGGCGTGTACATGGGGATCTTCAATTTCTTTATTGTGATTCCACAGATCATTGCCGGCAGTCTGTTGGGTTTGATTCTGAATAATCTGTTCGCCGGTGAGGCTATTTGGGTGCTCGTGGCGGGCGGCGTATCTTTCCTGGTGGCCGCTGCCGCTACCCTTATTGTGACTGACGAAGGAGTCGACGCATGAAGCACGCACTGACGACCCGGTTGAGTATTCTCGCCAGCACCCTGGCTCTGGCGGCCTGTGCCTCCACGTCGACTCCTGGCTCTACGAGCACCTCCACCACTGATCGACCCCATTACTACGGCACTCAGGAAGCCTTTGCCGAAGAGGCGATTTATTTCCTGCTGACCGATCGTTTTGTGGATGGCGACCCCTCCAACAACCACGAAGATCAGGGCGGCGAGTTTCCCAGCTTTGATGTTCCCATGCCGGGTCCTGATGGAAAAGAGGCCAACGTTGGTTACCTGGGTGGGGATTTCAAAGGCATCCTGAATAATGCCGAGTACCTGAAATCACTGGGGGTCACGGCGCTGTGGATTTCTCCGATCGTGGATAATCCCAACCAGGCTTTTAATGGCGGTGATCCGGTCGGCTTTGCTCAGCCGGGAGACGGCGGCAAAACCGGTTTCCACGGTTATTGGGGCACCAATTTTTTCAAAGTTGATGAACACTGGGAGTCCGAAGGATTGACCTTTTCGGACCTGACCCGGAGGTTGCGTGAAGAGCACGACCTGAAAATCGTTCTGGATATTGTGGCCAATCACAGCTCACCCGCCTATTCGATGGAGGAAGACCAGCCGATGTACGGTGAGGTTTATGGGCGCAATGGCGAGCTGATTGCCGATCACGAAAACCTGGAGCCGGAGCAGTTGAATCCGAACAACCCCCTGCATGCTTTCTACGAGCGGGAAAAAGACCTGGCGCAGCTGGGTAAGTTTGATGCCGATAATCCCGCGGTGATGGAGTATGTAGTGGACGCTTACCTTCAGTGGATTGATCAGGGCGCGGCGGCCTTTCGCATTGATACCTTGCGGCACAAGCCCCATGAATTCTGGAAAGAGTTTACTGATCGCATTCGCGCAGAGCATCCGGATTTCTTCATGTTTGGTGAGAGCTTTGTGTTCGACGCGGAGTTTCTCGGGGAGCACACTCAGCCGGAAAATGGCGGTTTGAGCCTCCTGGACTTTCCCGCACAGGAAACCCTGACCTCGGTGTTTGAAAATCCGGAGAGTGATTACTCGGAAATTCTGAGTTACCTGCACCTGGAAAACAGCCCTTATCATAATCCCTACGAGCTGGTCTCTTTTTACGAGAATCACGACATTCGTCGGATGGATGGCGATACCAAGGCGTACATTAATGCCAACAACTGGCTGTTCACCTCCCGTGGTATTCCATCCATTTACTATGGTTCGGAAATCGGGTTTATGCCCGGCACCAAAGAGCACGAAGGCAATCGGAATTACTTCGGCCAGGAACGGATTGAACAGGCTCGCAGCCATGCCATTACCGACAACCTGAGTCGGATTGCCCATATTCGGCAGGAGTCAGTTGCCCTGCAAAAAGGTCTGCAGGCCAATCTGGATTTCTCGGGCGATACGGCGTCGTTTCTGCGGGTATATCAGGACGATCATCAGGCGCAAACCGCACTGGTGCTCTTGAACAAAGGTGACGAGGCAACCAGTATCAGTGTTGATCGCTGGTTGAGTCAGGGCGAGTGGCGCGATGCCGATACCGGTGAGCGATTTGATGTGGACGGTCAGATTACCCTGGGGGTACCGGGCGATGGCGTACGGGTTCTTATCTACGATGGTCCTGTTAATAATGACGGCTTGGCGGCTAGGTTGGTTCAACTTAAGAAAATGTGATTGTAGCAACGTTCGGGATTTGTTCTGCCTTATAGAATGCGAATATTTGATTATCAATTTAGCGGATAACAGGAGAAAATAATGAAGTGGCTGATGTTTTTTTGGCTATTGCTCGCGAGTTCCGGACCGGCTATGGCGGATAATAAATTAAAGATTGGAGTGGCGGGGTTAACCCATACCCACGTGCACTGGGTTTTTAATAGTGAAGAGCGCGGCGATTTTGAGATTGTGGGCATTGTCGAGCCGGATAAATCCCTGGCCCGGCGATATGCCAGCCAGCATGATTACAGTATGGATAAGGTCTACCCCACACTGGAAGCGATGATAGACGCTACCCAGCCAGAAGCCATTACAGCCTTTGGCAGTATTTTTGAGCATCTTGAAGTGGTGGAAGTGGCTGCCCCGCGCGGCATTCATGTCATGGTTGAAAAACCGTTGGCGGTCAATATGACCCATGCCCAAAAAATGTATGATCTGGCGAAACAGCACAAAATCCATCTACTGACAAACTATGAAACGACCTGGTATCCCACTAACCATGCAGTCAAAGCGGCGCTACAGTCGGGCGACATTGGCGAGATGCGCAAGGTGCTGGTTCAAGACGGTCACAAAGGTCCGAGTAAACTGGGGATCAACCAGGAGTTTTTAGACTGGCTGTTAGACCCGGTACAAAATGGCGGCGGTGCCATTATGGATTTTGCCTGTTATGGAGCGAATTTACTGACCTGGCTGACCGACGGTCAAGTGCCCAAGACCGTCACAGCAGTGACCCAGCAGTTACAGCCGGAAAATAACCCTGAGGTAGACGATGAGGCGACTCTCATTTTAACCTACCCTCACGCCCAAGCTGTTGTACAAGGGTCGTGGAACTGGCCAATCGGTCGCAAAGATATGGAGGTGTATGGCACCACTGGCGTGCTCTATGCCGATAATCGCCATCAGTATCGTAAACGCCTCGCCCGCGGCTACGATGACTTTGATGAAACCCGCAAAAAACTGGAAGAGCGGCCGTATCCGTATGATGATCCCTTCAGTTATTTTAAGGCGGTGATTGAGCAAACCATCGAACCCGAACCCTATGCGTTATCTTCACTGGAAAACAACATGATTGTAATGCAGATCCTAGATGCGGCGCGCCAAAGCGCTGCCAGTGGCGAGCGCGTTACTTTGCCAACCGACACCGGGCAGAATAAAGAGATGGGTCTAAACAGGGATGTAGATTAGAACCCGTGATATTGACCCCGACGCCCACTTGGTCCGTTTAGTTATTGAAAACATTTAGGTTTGGTTCATGTGCTAAGTGGTAGTCAATTCGTACGTGCCGTTGTCATTCGTTATTAGAGAAGGTTAGATTACCGCATAAGCTAGAACGCTATGCCTTGTGCCCACAAGAGCCACGCACCATCAGGTCGGTGGGCAGCAGGAAAGATTCCGGTTTCTCACCGTCGATCATCTTCAGCAGGTTGTCTACCAGCAGCTCACCCGCCAGTCGGGTGTTCTGTTGCACCGTGGTCAAGGGCGGATGGGTGTAGGAGGCGGTGGGAATGTCATCAAAGCCCACCACCGCAATATCATCCGGTACGATCAGACCGGCGGCCTCAATTCCCTGAATCGCCCCGATGGCGATCAGGTCGCTCGCACCAAATACCGCATCGAATTCCACGCCCCGCGCTCGCAGGGTTTCAATGCCCGCCTTGCCGTCGGTTTCCGAGGTTTCCGCCGCGACCTGAAGGGCCGGATCCAGCTCAATCCCGAATTCCTTCAGTGCCCGGGCGTGCCCCTCATAGCGGCGCCGGAACTCGGGGGAGTGCTCGCTGGCGTCCCCAATAAACGCGATCCGTTTCCGGCCGAGCTGTAACAGATGTTTTGTGGCCTTGTAGGCACCGTTGTAGTTGTCGCAGCCAATGGACACGCCCGGCTGGCCCGGCAACACCGGACCCCAGGTAATGTAGTGAGCGCCCGCCTCGTTCAGGTGGATCAGCTTTTCCACGTAGGTCACATAGTCGCCATACCCCAGGAAAATGATTCCGTCGGCCCGGTGGGCGTCCTCAAAATCCGCGTGCCAGTCATCGCTCATCTGCTGAAAGGACACCAGCAGGTCGTACTGGCGGTTGGCACAGGCGCGGGTAATGCTGCCCAGCATGGACAGAAAGAAGGGGTTGATCATGGAGTCGCCAATACCCTGATCTTCACACAGCAGCAGGGCGATGGTCCGGGTCTGCTTGGAGCGCAGGTTGCGGGCGTTTTTGTCGACTTTGTAGTTCAGCTCCCGGGCAATTGCCTGGACTCGCTTACGGGTGGCCTCGTTGACCAACGGGCTGTCGCGCAGGGCACGTGACACTGTGGATTGGGAAACCCCGGCCCGATAGGCAATATCGAACGAGGTGGGCTTGTCGTCTTTCATACACCGAAAGTCCCGGGCCTGTTACTGGCCTCTGTTGTTATGGCTCTGTGTGCGATTGCCGTTGCTTGGCAAACCCGACACTGGGTGTGGGGCCAAATGCCGGATCGGGAATGAATATATCACAGGGTTGAGCAAAAGTGGCACCAGTGCCGTTGAGGGACTATCGGGCCGGCAGTTGGTTGACCAGGGCCGCCAATTGGCTCTGTCGAGAACAGCCGGTTTTATTGAATACGGACTTCAACTGGCTTCTCAGGGTGTGGATCGAGCGGTGGTCCCGGGTGGCTACCGCTTTCAGTTCCAGACCCAGAGCGATATCCAGGGCCAGCCTGGCCTCAGTGTCGGTCAGTCCGTAGGCGGTGACCAACTGCTGGTGACGTCGGCCGATCTGAGCCAATGGGTCCCGGATATAGAGCGCGGCGTGGATATCGGTCTGCCAGAACGGCAGATTGGGTTCGGCGCCCGGAAACACCGGCGTCAACAGGCAATACAGGGGCGGGCAGTGGGGGCGGGGCACCTCAAAGCGCCACTCCAGGCTTTGGCAGTGGGCCGCTTGGCCCGTCAGACGCTGCAGAGCCGCTTTGAAGGGGGGATTCAGATTCGGGTCGGTGAATTCAACGCCGTCCGAGGTGAAGCGCAGGCCCATCGGGGCGGCCTGCTCCAATTGAGGCGAGAGGTAACGGATCTGGCCATTCGCATTGAACAGAACAAATGGCAACGGGTGACTCTGGGCGGCATTCAGGGCCGACGTCAACCGCGCCTCCCGGTCGGCCATCTGGGCACTGAGTCGCAGTGCCTGGCGCATATGGGGCAGTACGCTGTTGATCAGGTTGGTCTCTTCCCGGGAGTAATACCCCTGCCCGCCGGTGCGCTGAATCAACAGTTGCACCTTGTGCTGCTCGGTGCTGTAGACCGTGCCGCACACGCCGTGATGAATATCCAGGCCTCTGGCCCAGTCGTTGAAGAATTCGGTCTGGTAAAACGTCGGCTGTCGGCAACTGAAATCGAGGTAGGTGGAATACAACTGCCCGGTTGGCTTCTCTCCCAGCTCGGTGCGCCAGGGGCACAAATTGACGAAGTGTTCCACGTAGCGCTGGTGCGCACTATCGTCGATGTTGACCTTGATGCTGCGCTGAACGGTATTCGCGCCCTGATTCAACAACAGTAAGCGGGCCGAGCGGGACCCGGTCAAATCGATCATCCGCTTGAGAAACGGCCCCCACTGGCCGTTGCTCAGCGCACTGCCGTAAAGGGTTCCCAGGAGTTGTTCGTTATGCTCAGCAAAGCGTTTCCGCAGTGTATCGTCTGGCATGGCACCGTGGTTCCGTAAGGCCGCCGCCAGTGGATGTGGCGGGCAGCCGGAGATCAAATCATCGACTCTGGCGCGATTTTCGCTTATTTTAAATAAGTCTGCGTTGAAATACGCCAATCTGCAATGACTAATTCAAGCACGACTCATTCCAACGAGAAGCCAACCATGTCCGACCACTATGACGATTGTGTGACCGAGCAGGGCCAGGGCGAACCTCTGGTCATTCTGATTCACGGCTGGAGCTGCCAGCGCACCGATTGGGTGCAAACACTGGCTGCCATGCCCCAGGACCTCCACTGCCTGGCTCTGGATCTGCCCGGCCACGGCGAGGCGCGGGATAGACTCTGGGATGACTGGACGATCGAGGGCCTGGCCAAAGCCGTAACCGAGGTGGCTGATCAGAAGGGCGCCCACCGACTGATACTGGTGGGCCACTCCATGGGCGGTTGCGTGGCCCTGGAAGCGGCCCGGCGCTGGTCCGGACCGGTGGGCGTGGTTTTGGTGGACAGTTTCGGGCTGCCCTATGGGGATATGGATGCCGAGACCATTGCCTCCATTGAAGAACCTTTCAAGGCGGATTTTCGCGAGGCCATGGCCGGGCTGGTGGACAACACCACGGTGTCGGAGCTGGACCCTGAAATCCGTGAGTGGATCAAAGCCCGGATGTCGTCGGGCGATCCAGAGCGCCTGCTGCCCATCTGGCACAACCTGTTGCGCTGGTCCCCGGACGCGGCTTTTGCCGCTATCAAAGGGCCCATTGTGGCGCTGAACGGTGAGCACATTTCCGAGGCGGCGCAAAAGCGCTGCGCGCCCTACGTTCAGGAGACCATCCTGCCGGGCACCCATCACTTCCCCCAGTTCGAGCAGCCCCAGGCCTTCGCTAACGCACTACAGCAGTCAATGGAATCCATAGCGTCACAACTTGAGTAGGTTGGATTAGCGCAACGCGCGTAATCCAACGATTCTCAGCCCAATGGTCGCAATGTTGATCTATGCGACACACTGACACGTACTCTGTCGGGAAAATTAACACTTGGCCGCAGAGCCAAGGACATTCTAGGGGCGAGTCCCCGTATACAGAGTACTTATCATGGCTAGATCGCTCACCATCGCCCAGCGCCTTGGCGCGGGTTTCGGATTGATTCTTCTACTGTTTACCATGGTGACCGTGCTGGGGATCCAGCGGGTGACCGTCATGGACCGGACCCTGTCCGCTGTCAACGAGGGGGCCTCCCAGAAGCAACGCTATGCCATCAATTTCCGGGGCAGCGTCCACGACCGGGCCATCGCCATTCGCGATGCCGTGCTGGTCGAGAACGACCGCGCCCTGCAGGCTCACTTGCAGGACGTGCGTGACCTGGATGCGTTTTATCAGGACTCGGCCCGGCAGATGGACGCGCTCTTCGACACCCAGAACGTGACTGATCAAGAGCAGCGCCTGCTGGACCGGATTCAGACGATTGAGCAGGAAACCCTGGGCCTGACCTCTGAGTTGATCGCCCTTCGCCAGGCCGGCAACATCGAGGCGGCCCGCGAGTTTCTGTTATCCGATGTCTCGGTGGCCTACACCGAATGGCTGGCTCGGGTGAATGCGTTTATTGACTATCAGGAAGCGGATATCCGGCGGGACGTGGATCATGTGCAGGCGGTAGCAAGCGATTTTGCCAAAGTCATGGTGGCGTTTCTTTTGTTGGCGTTGATCGCGGGAGCGGTGGTGGCCGTGGTGATCATCAAAAACATCAAAGCGACTCTCGGGGCTGAGCCGGAAGCCTTGTCAGAGGCGATCGAAGCTTTCGCATCCGGGCAACTGACCGTGACGGAGAGCTCTCGCTACCCAAACAGCGTCATGGCCAATATCAACAAAACCCTGCGCCGGCTCGCCGGTGTGATCACCGATGTACGCATGGCGGCGGAAACCCTGGCCCGCTCGTCGGAAGAGCTGACCCGGACTTCGGATGACAACAGCGAACAGGTGCGCCTGCAGTCCTCGGAAACCGAGCAGATGGCCGCCGCCATCAATCAGCTCAGTGCCTCGGTGGTGGAGATCTCCCGAAGCGCGGCCAATGCCTCAAACGCCACCCAGAGCGCTGACCGGGAAGTGAACACCGGCAATCAGACGGTGCAGGAAACCGCTTCCGCCATTGAACAGTTGGCGCAGACCCTTGAGGACGCGGTGAGCAAAGTGCAGACGGTATCGACCCAGAGTGGCGATATTGAAAAAATCATCGATGTAATCAACGGTATCGCCGAGCAGACCAATCTGCTGGCCCTGAATGCGGCCATCGAAGCGGCCCGCGCCGGCGAGCACGGCCGGGGTTTTGCGGTGGTTGCCGATGAGGTCCGCTCGCTGGCGACCCGCACCCAGGCCTCGACCCGGGAGATTCGGGAGATGATCGGCACCCTGCAGACCGGGGCCGGAGACGCGGTGGAGGTGATGGAAACCAGCCATCAATTGGCCCAGAAAACCGTGATAAAAACCCGGGAGGCCGAGAGCGCCCTGTCCACCATTCGTCAGGAGGTGGTATCCATCACCGATATGAACCACCAGATTGCCAGCGCCGCCGAGGAGCAGAGTCAGGTGGCCGAGGGCGTCAATCAGAACATCAACCGGATCAGCGAAGCGACCCTGGCGTCCTCCGCTGGCGCCGATCAGGTAGCGGGGTCCAGTCGGGAGCTGTCCGAGCTGGCTCAGCAGTTGTCGCGCAAAGTGGCCCATTTCGAGGTGTAGTCAGGTGGGCGGGTGTTGGCCGCCCCGGCGGTTCGGAGTATATTGAGGCAGCGTGATCGCTCCCGGCAGAGGAGCGGCTTTGACCAACCAGCACCGGGCCACCTATTCATGAGCTCCCCCATTTCCGACGCAACTGATAGCGCGGTCTATAAAACCCTGCTTGAATCCACCAAGGCCATCCCCTGGAAAATCGACTGGGCGACCATGAAATTCGCCTACATCGGCCCCCAGATTGAAGCGCTCCTGGGCTGGACGCCGGAAAGCTGGGTCAGCGTAGAGGACTGGGCGACCCGGATGCACCCGGAAGATCGGGACTGGGTGGTGAACTTCTGTGTGAGCCAGTCCCAGTCCGGTGTGGACCATGAGGCAGACTACCGGGCACTGACCAAAGACGGCGACTACGTCTGGATTCGGGACGTGGTCCATGTCGCCCGCAATGAGCAAGGTGAAGTGGAAGCGCTGATCGGCTTCATGTTCGATATCAGTGAGCGCAAGAAAACCGAGCAGGAACTGATCAAACTGCAGAAAGAACTTGAGACGCTGTCCTACCAGGACGGCCTGACCGGCGTGGCCAACCGGCGCATGCTCGACTCCATTCTCGATGTGGAGTGGTTGAATGCCCGGCGCAACTGCCA
Source organism: Marinimicrobium sp. UBA4509 (assembly GCF_002388575.1). Classification (NCBI taxonomy): domain Bacteria; kingdom Pseudomonadati; phylum Pseudomonadota; class Gammaproteobacteria; order Cellvibrionales; family Cellvibrionaceae; genus Marinimicrobium; species Marinimicrobium sp. UBA4509. The sequence continues at coordinate 77,329 of NZ_DGMV01000050.1, read as the reverse complement.
GCCGCTGTCGGTATTGCTGATCGACATCGATTATTTCAAACAGTACAACGATCGGTACGGACACCTGCAGGGCGATGACTGCTTGAGGTCGATTGCCCAGACCCTGGATACCGTGGCTTCCCGCCCCAGGGATTTCCTGGCCCGGTTCGGTGGCGAGGAATTCATGCTGGTGCTCCCGGAAACGGATGGAAAGGCCGCTCATGCGGTGGCCGACCGATGCCGCCAGGCCATTTTGAAGTTGCAGATTCCCCACGCCGCTTCCGATGCCAGTCAGTTGGTTTCCATCAGCGTCGGCGTCGCCAGTATTATTCCCGATCACGAGTGTGAGCTGGCGGAATTTATTGAGAGCGCGGATCGAAAACTGTATCAAGCCAAGCTTGAAGGGCGCGACCGGGTGGTGGCTTAGCGCAATGGCCGACAGGGATGACATGACTCAGCCTTCGCTCTGCGCCAATTGCGATACGCCGCTTCAGGGCGATTATTGCCATCGCTGTGGGCAGGACAACAAGAATTATGTACGCAGCGCCTTCGGACTCATCACCGAGTTCCTGGGGGAGTTCACCAACTGGGACAATCGTCTCTGGCGGACCTTGTGGCCACTGTGGGTCCGCCCGGGGTTTCTGAGTCTGCGTTACGTTCAGGGGCACCGAGCCCCATATGTTCCGCCGCTGCGCCTGTACATCTTTACCTCCATTGTGGCTTTTCTGGTGTTCGCTCAGGCGATACCGGTGGATTCGATCAACTTGAATCCACCGGAGGAGACGACCGAGAGAGCCTCGGGTGAGGGGTCAGAATCGAGGAGCGGTCTGGTTGCGCCACCCATACCGGGCCGGGATGTGCACTTTGAGCTGCCCTTGGTCAGCGACGAAATCAATCGCCGACTCGAATATAATTTTGGTCGTATTGCCGAGAACCCTCAGATCGGCATCAATCAGTTTTTTTCCCTTGCTCCCCAGGTAATGTTCTTGCTATTACCGCTGTTTGCCCTGGTTCTGAAATTGATTTACTGGCGGCGACATCACTATTATATGGAGCACCTGATACTTGCCCTCCACACCCACAGCTTCGGGTTGCAATTGGCTGTGGTGGTGGTGGGCTTGGCCATGCTTGAGGATGCCATCGCGGCCTGGCCTGTGGTGCCCGAGGCATTGAGTGTGCTCAGTAGCCTGCTGTTCTGGTCGGTGCCTCTCTACCTGCTACTGAGCCACAAAACGTTTTATCGTCAGGGATGGTGGAAATCGGTTCTTAAATTTTTACTCACTGCCACTGCTTACAGCTTTCTGCTCTTCACGGCGTTTTTGTTTACGACGATCCAGAGCATCCTGCGCAGCTAAGCCGGCGATCAAGTCGCCGGCTTACCCACCGAGCGCCACAGGTAATAGATCACCGGTAGCACCAACAAGGTCAGGATCAGTGTCGTGAAGGTGCCGCCCACCATCGGCGCGGCGATGCGCTGCATCACCTCCGAACCGGTGCCGCCGCCGAGCATGATGGGCAGCAGGCCCGCGAACAGCGTGGCGGCGGTCATCACAATCGGCCGCAGCCGCAGCCCGGCCCCTTCCATCACCGCCTGCTGTAGGTCCGCGCGGGTGAAGGCCCGACCGGCCTCGGTGCAGCGCACCTCGGCGGCCTGATACTCCAGGTTAAGATACACCAGCATCAATACGCCAATTTCCACCGCCACCCCCGCCAGGGCGATAAAACCCATGGCCACCGCGACCGACAGGTCATAGCCCAACGCCAGCAGCAACCAGACGCCGCCCAACAACCCGAACGGTAATGTCATGAGGATCATCGCCACTTCGCTGAAGCGGCGGAAGTTCAGGTACAGGAGCAACACAATCACGCCCAGGGTAATCGGCATCACCAGCGCCAGCTTTTCCTGAGCGCGCGCCATGTATTCGTACTGACCGGCCCAGCGCAGCGAGTAGCCGGAGGGCAACTCAATGTGCTCGTTCACCGCCGCTTGCGCGTCGGCCACAAAGGAGCCCAGATCCCGCTCGGTGATGTCGACAAACACCCAACCGTTCAGCCGGGCATTCTCGCTCTTGATAGCGGGCGGTCCATCGTCGATGGTCACACGGGCGACCTCGCTCAAAGGAATGTGGGTTCCATTGGGGGTGACAATGGGTAAATTGGCCAGCGCCTCCGGCGAGTCACGATAGGCTTGGGGATAGCGCAGGTTGACCGGGTAGCGCTCCAGTCCTTCGACGGTTTCGGTGATATTGGCACCGCCCACGGCAGTGCGGATTACCGACTGCACATCGGCGATATTCAGCCCGTAACGGGCGGCGCTGGCGCGGTCGATATCCACGGTCAGATAGCGCCCCCCGGCCACGCGTTCCGCGTACACGGAGCTCGCACCGGGTACCTCACCAATCACGGTTTCCAGCTCCCGCCCGAGCTGTTCAATCACCGACAGGTCCGGCCCCGCAATTTTTACTCCCACCGGAGTTTTGATGCCGGTGGCGAGCATATCGATCCGGGTTTTGATCGGCATCACCCAGGCGTTGGTCAGGCCCGGAAAGTCGATCAATTGATCCAGCTCGGCGCGCAGGGATTCCGGGGTGACACCGGGTCGCCACTGGTCTCTGGGTTTGAACTGAATCACCGTCTCGATCATGGTCAGCGGGGCCGGATCCGTGGCGGTATCGGCCCGACCGATTTTGCCGAACACCGTCTCCACTTCCGGCAGGGTTTTGATCAGCTTGTCGGTCTGCTGCACAATTTGCCGCGCCTCGCCAATGGATACGCCCGCGTAGGTGGTGGGCATATACATCAGGTCGCCTTCATCCAGCGTGGGCATAAATTCCGTACCGAGTTTCTGTGCGGGCCAGAGTCCGATGACCATGATCGCCAGGGCGATCAGCAGTGTCGTTTTGGGAAAGCGCAACACGCCGCGCAGCAGCGGTTGATAGCCTGCGATCAGAACCCGGTTGATCGGGTTTTTCCGCTCGGGCAGGATGCGCCCGCGCACACAGTAACCGAGCAACACTGGCACCAGGGTAATGGCCAACCCGGCGGCGGCCGCCATGGCGTAGGTTTTGGTAAAGGCCAGCGGGGAGAACATCCGCCCTTCCTGGGCCTCCAGGGCGAATACCGGCAGAAAACTCAGGGTAATGATCAGCAACGAGAAAAACAGGGCCGGGCCCACTTCCGATGCCGAGCGGGCCGCCAGTTGCCAGCGTTGTTCGTTGCTCAGCTCGCCTTTGTGGCGCTCCAGGTGCTTGTGAAAATTTTCGATCATCACCACCGCGCCATCGACCATGGCACCAATGGCGATGGCAATGCCGCCGAGGGACATGATGTTGGCGTTGATGCCCTGGATCTGCATTACGATCATCGCGATGAGAATGCCAAGCGGCAGGCTGAACACCACCACCAGGGATGAGCGCAGGTGAAACAGAAACAGGGCGCAGATCAGGACCACTACCAGTAGTTCCTGACCGAGCTTTTCGTACAGGTTGCTCACCGCATTGCGAATCAGTTGCGAGCGGTCGTAGGTGGTGACCACCTCCACGCCGTCGGGCAGACTGGGCTTCAGTTCATCCAGCCGGGCCTTCACCCGGTCAATCACCTCCGCCGCGTTTTCGCCCGAGCGCATCACCACGATGCCACCCACCACCTCGCCTTCGCCGTTCAGCTCGGCAATGCCCCGACGCATTTCCGGGCCGAGTTGGATGGTGGCGACGTCTTTCAACTGCAGCGGGGTTCCCCGCTCGTTGGTGCCCAGCGGAATCTGCGCCAGGTCTTCTATGCTCTGCACATAACCGGTGGCGCGCACCATATACTCCGCCTCGGCCATTTCGATGACCGACGCGCCGGTTTCGGCATTGCCGTTGACGATGGCGGCGTGCACCTGTTGCAGTGGTAGGTTATAGGCGCGCAGCTTCTGCGGGTCGACCTCCACCTGATATTGCCGGTTCATGCCGCCAATGGTGGCGATCTCGGACACACCATCGAGCGCCTGCAACTCGTACTTCAGAAACCAGTTCTGCAGCGTCGTGAGTTCCGCCAGGTTGTGCTGGCCGGTGCGGTCGACCAGCGCATAGTTGAATACCCAGCCCACCCCGGTGGCATCCGGGCCGAGTTCGGGGCGAGCGCCTTCGGGTAAATCCTGAGCGGCCTGATTCAGATACTCCAACACCCGGGAGCGGGCCCAGTAGAGGTCCGTACCTTCCTCAAAAATCACATAAACGTAAGAGTCACCGTAGAAGGAAAAGCCCCGCACGGTCTGGGTTTTGGGGACGGACAGAAGCGCGGTGGTGAGCGGGTAGGTCACCTGGTCCTGCACCACCTGGGGCGCCTGCCCGGGGTAGGAGGTTTTGACAATCACTTGCACATCGGACAGGTCTGGGATGGCATCTACCGGTGTGTTGCGCACCGAGTAGAGCCCCCAGCCCAACAGCATCAAGGTGGCCAGTACCACCAGCAGGCGATTGTGAATGGACCAGCGAATGATCGCGGCAATCATGGTGCGCTTCCTCCGTGGTCCATTCCCTCATGATCCATGTCTCCGTGATCCATTGCGTCATGATCCATGGCATCGTGATCCGCCTCGTCCTCTTCTGGTGTTCGGGTTTCGATTCGGCCCAAATCCGCCGCGCGGCTGGACTCGGAATCGATCAGGAACAGGCCGTCTTCAACCACGCGATCCCCGTGGCGCAAGCCCTCCAGAATTTCGGCGCGCTCGCGGCCGACCTGTCCGACCTTGACCGGTACCGAGCGATACACCTCCGGTTCCACTTCCCGCACTACGCGGGTTCCGGCGCCGGTGCGAATCAGGGCGCTGCGGGGAATGGATAGCACGGCCTGTTCATCCTCGGGCTCGATCCGGGCGCGGACAAACATGCCCGGTTTAAGCCGACCCTCGTCGTTGGCAAATTCCAGGCGGGTGCGCAGCGTTCGGGTGTTGCTGTTGAGCGTGGGGTAGAGGTAGGAGACGGTGCCCTCCCAGGTTTCACCGGGATAGCTTGCGGTGGTCAGGGTGACCGGCTGGCCGGTGGTGATACGACCCGCATCGGCCTCAAACAGCTCGACATTGACCCAGATGTCTTCAAGACTGCCAATGGACATCAGGTTCTGCGGCAGGTCCACAAAGTTGCCCTCGCGCACACCGAGCTGCACCACATAGCCGTCCCGGCTCGCGTAGTAGCGCAGTTTCTCCCGTACGCTGCGTTCGCGTTTCAGTCGCTCGATTTCCCGCTCGCTCACCCCTTTGGCGCGCATCTGAGACAGGGAGCCCTCCGCCCGTCCCGGAAGCTGGTCTCTCAGGCTTTGCAGGTATTCCCGTTGCAGGTTGATGATTTCCGGCGAGTAAAACTCAAACAGTTTTTCACCGGCTTTGACCGGGTCGCCCTCGGTGGCCACAGCCAGCTCGGTAATCCAGCCTGAGGCGCGCACGTGAAAGTGCTGCACCTGTTGCTGGTTCACCTCCACCAGTCCGACCGTTTCAATGGTCTGGCCCACCGGCGCGTGGGTCGCTTCCGCCAGCGTCAGCCCGAGGTTCTGGGCAACCGCCGGGTTAATCCGGACATCGCCGGGCTCGCGTTTCTGGTCCTCCGCATACACCGGCACCAGATCCATGCCCATGGGGGACTTGCCGGGCCCATCCCGGCGATAGCTGTCATCCATGGGAGCCACCCAGTAAAGGGGCTCCTTCTCGTCGCTAGTCTTGGATGGTTCGGCGTTGTCCGAAGGCTCGGGCCAAAGCAAATGACTGCCCACACCCGGCGCAAAGGCGCCCAGCAGCGCCACGAAAAATAGAGGTTTGTTCATAACACCTGTCCACAAGGTAATACCACAACAGAAAAACGGCCGCGGAGGGCCAAGGGGGTGCGATCGTCAGGCGCACCTATCCTGTGGTCAGGAGAATTTGGGCGGGCGGAGCAGTTCCAGCGGCGCGCGCGTGGGTGCAGCGTCGGTGGCTGAAGAGAGGAAGTGATTCGGGGTTGAGATTGGCGGGACCGCTTGCACCGTCAGGGCCACAAAACCGGAGCAGGAGCCGGGCAACAGGCGCACTGGCTGTCGCAGTCGTGATCCGGGGTGGCTGCGAGGTGCGTAGAGTCATGCTCTGAATGACTGTGGATGGCACCACCATCGGCCATAGCCATCTCCATGGTGTCATGGCAGGGTTCGGGCGCCGTATCGGTCATCATCGGCGGATGCGAGGCACCCAGCGGCCCTGCCAGAAACAGCAGTAGCGCAAACAACCAATGACGGAAGGAGTGGCGATTCATGCCGTTAGTCTAGCGCACCTGGGTCCGTGGGCAAAGCCAGGGTGAACCCGGCCCGGTATGTGCTAGTCTCAACAGAGGCAATAACACCCACGATCACCGGAGACAGGAGAGACCATGAAAGCGTTTTTTCATCCGTCCCAGGATAAACACGCCCCGCAATCCTACCTGACCCGCGGCCAGATGCGCCCCCCTCAAGAGCTGCCGGAGCGCACCCCGGAGCTGGTCAAGGGCCTGGAGGCCCTGGGCGTCCGGCCGGAACAGGCCACCGATCACGGCATGGATGTGATCAATCGGGTGCACGACCTGGGCTACCTGCGCTTTCTTGAGTCAGCCCACCGGCGTTGGCCCGAGGACTGGGGCGGGGAAGTCATGTCCAACATCTTTGTCCGTTCACCGAACCCCATGCGCGGTATTCTGGCGGAATGCGCCCGCTATCAGGCCGACGGTAGCTGCCCCATCGGCCCCCACACCTGGGAGGCCGCCTACTGGTCCGCCCAGAGCGCCCTATCCGCCGCCGATGAGCTTCTCACCGGACAGCAGCGGGCCTACGCCCTGTGCCGCCCGCCCGGCCACCACGCCCGGCGCGACGCCGCCGGTGGCTTCTGTTATCTGAACAACGCCGCCATCGCCGCCGAAGCCCTGCTGGACCATTACGACAAAGTCGCCATTCTCGACCCGGACATGCACCACGGCCAGGGTATTCAGGAAATCTTCTACGATCGGGACGACGTGCTCTACATCTCCATCCATGGCGACCCCACCAACTTCTACCCGGTGGTGAGCGGCTATGAAGACGAGCGGGGCGCGGGCCCCGGCTATGGCTACAACATCAACATGCCGATGCCCCACGGCTCCCCCGAGTCCACCTTCTTCGAAAAACTGGCCGACGCCGCCGACGCCATCCGCCTGTACGAGCCGGACGTACTGATCGTCGCTCTGGGCTTCGATGTGTACCACGAAGACCCGCAGGCCAAAGTCTCGGTCAGCAGCGAAGGCTTCCGGCACATGGGCGAAGGCATCAACGCCATGAACCTGCCCACCCTGGTGATACAGGAAGGCGGCTACCACCTGGAGTCCCTGGCGACCAACGCCAAAAACTTCTTTAGTGGCCTGAACCCGTAACGCATCCCGGTGACAATATGACAGCCCAAACCCGCTTACTCGACAAGTTGTGCCAAAGCCTGCCAGAGGGGCGGCTCGAATGGATCGGCCTGCGCAGTAAGCGGCGAGGCGACATCCACGTGGTGGACAGCGCCCGGGCGGTAGAGGGGCTGGGCCTGGAAGGCGATCACCGCATGAGCAAAACCCCGGGCTCCTCTCGCCAGGTGACCCTGATAAGCCGCGAATTTATCGAGGCCATCGCTCGTCATACCGGCCACTCCGAGATCGACCCGGCGCTATTACGGCGCAACCTGGTGATCTCCGGAATGAACATGAACCTGCTGCGCCACCAGCGCCTACAGATTGGCGAAGCCGTACTGGAAACCACCGCCCTCTGTCACCCCTGTTCCCGAATGGACGAAGCCCTGGGCGCAGGGGGCGCTGCAGCGATGTTTGGCTATGGGGGACTCTGTGCCCGGATTATTCAAGGCGGCCGGATGACGGTGGGGGATGCGGTAGTGCGGTTGCCGCAACTCGCGGCGGATTAAAGCCACACCTTGTTAGGCGGTTTTATTGGTACAACTTACTTTCGTACTTTGAGCACGGAATAAACTTTACCTTTATCCCGTTTTCCTACAGCCAGAACGTACACAAGCAATTCATCGTCAACCACTTCGTAAGCCAGCCGATACCCAGCCGAACGAAGCTTGATCTTATAAGCCGACTCGTAACCGCTTAGTTTATCCGCTGGCACTCTTGGATTTTCCAGCCTGGTCGCCAGCTTTTTCTTAAACTGGCTTTTGACTGGAGCTCCAAACTTCTCCTACTATTTTAGCGCAACTGGTAGAAACTTGAGCTTATAGGTCGTCCAAAGACACTGATACTGCTTGATTCTTATCTCTTGGTCGCTCATCGAGAAGCTTAGCTAGCTCATAATCCTCAGTCATACTCGTCATAGCTTCGTAGGTCTCCGCAGGGATCAGGTATGCCACCGGCTGTCTATGGTTCAGGGCGACGATTGCTGAACCACTAGACTGAGAAAGCAGCGCGGACGGATTCTTCTTTAATTCTGATATGCTTACGGAAAAATAAGAAAAAGTATGACGAATAAATCACCAAAAGAAGACCAGTAATCAACACATGTTATTGGCCACACTTTGTCGTTTTCCTAACGCCTTACCTACATAACTTTGCGCACACGGGAGCGATTTTACGAGCGTCCCACCGCGGCCTGGGACAGTGCAGCTCTGCGCGTTGTTAAGCATATACTTATATGCTGGCAGCAGTATTGACGACCACACTAAACTCGATATCCCCTTTATCACCGTCAAACTCAGATAGTCGGTAGCTATTATCGGATAGCTCAACTACTTTTATCCAATTCCAACCCGCATTGGAAATGGTGATTTGGTGGTCGAACTTTTGTTTTCCTAACGTTAGCACTCCTCGAATATTCGCCGGGTTGGAAAAATAAACGAGAATTAGCGGTTCGTTGTCTATTGTACTAATAAATCCACCGCCACCTATGTGATCGCGGTACGGCGAAAATGCGTGAAAAGTGCCTAGCCTCAATAGCTTTGTATCGGCTGGAACAACATTTAAACCCGACTGCCTAATAGTCGCCGACTTCGCATCAATATCGCTGGGAAGGACGAGTTCAAAGGTATGGCTATTTCTGACTTCAGCAACATACAATATATCATCTGTGGGGTTTCCAAAGATTGCTCCAGGAATCGACGGGAAAATCAGCGCTAATTCCGATTCAGGTTTGTAGGCCTCGAGGCGTTTGAAACTGTAGGAGTAGAAGCCATACTTCATTTCACGGGAAAAGGAGAAAGACTCAGCCGGACTATCGACCGTGGCACAAGACTGCAGGAACGCTAAAACCAAAGTGAATACTAGACGGTATTTCATAATGTTTCCTATAGTCGCATAACGCCTTGCATGAAGGCCACATTTGAAGTGTTGGAGCTGAACCACTTGCGGTGGTGTAATGGTAAGCATTTTTATTGCTTTGCATTATCAGCTGTTCCGATTGGATTCTTACCCTGTACTACTATTCGAAAGAACGCATATATTGCCGCTGCAGCCAGAGCGTGCGTGATATCGAAAGTATAAGGGTCGCCCAGCCAAATGCTGTACACCTCAATGGCTAGTATTGCCCAAAAGGGCAAAGTAACTATAAAGACTAGCAGCCTGATATTACCTTATACCCGATCTGCATTTTCCATGTTTCAGACCTCCTTACCTGGGCAGCCAATATCAATATGCCCCGCTGTCTTGGATTGTTAAGTTGGGAAAATTACGACCAAAGCAACGCCAAACATCATGTACATTCCTACAATAAACAATAGTAATGCTAAAAGCCCTACCGTCCAGCCGAAGGAGTTGGTAATTCCGTTTATGCGATTGTACTGCTCTGGGCGAAGGGTGCACCGCATATACGATTGTGCAATCAGGCTTACCTTCAATAGTATGAAACCAACTATAGAGCCGAATAGTATTTGCCATGAAAGACTTATACAAGTCTTTAATTCAGGTCCGATCTCCTGGGAAAACCTAAGCAGTGATGATACCGACAATGTTAGTGCACCACCTGCAATCAAGAACACCGCATTCGCTAGAGAGTCTACTCTGCCTCTAATCTCTTTCCATTCATCGTGATCCAGTTCTACCATACTTTTCCTCTTGGCGCCCGGCTTCATTTGCGCCGCATTGCGGCGTCAAATGGAAACGTTTTTTATGCATCATTTTCTGATTTGTAGTGTACTTTGCAAGAATGATATATCGATTTATCAATGACTTTTCCATCGGATTTTCTGAACTCCATAGTGGCAGAGGTGTTGAACAGTAAGTCACCAGGGCTAGTAATATGGAGCTCAAAACGTGACTTCGAAGGATCTGGTAGGAGTTCAGCACAAACAACGCAATCTTTTCCGTATATTATATTTGACCACGTCTGAGCCTTCTTTAGCGCTTTCTCCAGAACGACTTGGTCATACTTGTAGGAGTTTTCTTCGCCACGCAACGACACAGGAGAATTAGCTTCGATTCCTGCACACCCTGTAGCTACAATCGCTAGAAGACCTACGAATACTTGGCATATTTTCATCGCATAGCGGTGGGAGCCTGCAAGTGCTCGGCAGCCGGAGACTGTGTGGTGCTGTGCTTCGTTATGCACTTTCGATCTTATCGCCCAGTTGCTTTGTAAAGTCCCAATGATCTCCTGTGTCGAAAGCAACAACCCAGGCGGCTTCAACAGTGTAAGGAAGATTACCATTGCTTATTGGCGAAAACGTAACGTTTATCTTCATAAGCTTAACAGATATGTCGCCAGCTATAGAGCCTCTCGAATACTTTATTGAGCCGCCTTGATCTTTTTTCTTCTCAAATCCCAAGGACGACATTACCTCTTCCACACGATAAACGGATTTAGGCTTTGGCACTTCGTTCTTGTATTTTGGGAAAAGTGCAAGTATCGGTTTTTTTTGTCCAAGATTCCGGTGAGGCAGCACCTTATATAGAATAGTTGTGGCTGCCAGGACAGCCACTACAGTTATAACTATTTCCATAATCTCAGACTCCAAATTTTTGCATAGCGCCGCGTAGACCGGTGCAAGCTTGCGAGCATCCGGCGGCCGACAGGCCGCGTAGCGATTCGCCTGCGCGTCAAGGATATTGATGAGACAGCGGTTCAGAAGACAATGCGGTGCGCAGCCCGTTTTCCCGGCTTGGGGCGTAGGCATAAAGCCGGGTGGCGGAACCCTATGGGTGCCCTGCGGGGTTACAAGCTCCGACCTTTTAATTGCTTGGCTTTTTGAACTTCAGCACCATCCGGTTGGCTTCGCCGATGGACAGATACTTTCCTTTGTCTTTTGCATCTCCCATCAAGGAGGGAGGTAAGGACCAGATTCCTTGCGGATGATCGGCAGTATCCTTCGGGTTTAGCAGCAGGTCGTTTTTGCCTTCAAAGCTGAATCCGGCTTCTTCAGCCAACGTTAACCATAGTTGTTCGGGGACATAACCTGATTTCCCCCAATCCGCATCCTGCAAGTCATCCGGTAGGCGTGGCGCCACAACTCCCAATACTCCGCCGGGTTTGAGCGCCTGATAAAAGTTGGCCAAGGCGTGATTCATTGATTTCTCGCCTTCAAATACATAAAGCTGGTTGCGAACAGAGAGCACCACATCAGCGCTCGCTGGCGGCGCAATAGCGATATCGGCCAGTGGGGCAAACTCGGTGAGTATCACATTGTCGTAAACCGGGTGCGATTCAAGTTTTTCCTGGTATTCACTCCGGGCTTTCTGCATATATTCGGCGTCCAGAAGACTGAACTTGTCAGAGAAGTGGGCAGCGTAAAGTTTTCCTTCTTTTGCCAATAATGGCGCCAGGATCTCGGTATACCAGCCAGAGCCCGGCCACACTTCAACGACGGTACTTTGCGGCGTAACTTCAAAGAACGTCAGTACCTGTTCGGGCTTGCGCGCTGAATCTCGTGCTTTGTTCTCTTCCGTACGAACCTCATGTTGCAAAGCTTGGGTGATATTGTCAGTGTCGGCAAAGCTGGTGTGGCTTGCTAGAAGAAACAGGCTTACGCAAAGTAGTTTGATGCAGGGTAGCTTGATCAGCATGGCCAGATCCTTTTGTGGTGTATATTCATTATTGAGAGTGAATGAAAATGCACTTTCACCCGTTTTTTATTGCCTGATGCCCTCAGGTAGGGTGTGTCTGTATTCAACCGGAAGACTGCCGTCTTGGGCAACGTTATATCATGCTTCAGACGGCGAGTTACGTCCTGTTTATACTGTATCGCTATAAGGCGCGAGGATAATATTCTGGAGTGCTCTTTTTGATGGATGTGGTGGCACCGCATGGGTGCCCGCCAAACTATAACCCCTGACTGCGCAGATACTCTTCATAGGAGCCGTGGAAGTCCACCAGTCCATCCGGCTTCATATCGATAATCCGGGTAGCCAGTGAAGACACAAACTCCCGATCATGGCTGACAAAAATCAGCGTTCCGGGATAATTCTCCAACGCCAGGTTCAGGGCCTCGATGGATTCCATATCAAGGTGGTTGGTGGGTTCGTCCATCAGCATGACGTTGGGGTTGAGCAGGGTCAGTTTGCCGAACAGCATCCGACCCTGTTCACCACCGGAAATCACCTTTACCGATTTTTTCACGTCGTCGTTGGAAAACAGCATGCGCCCCAGTGCGCCGCGTACCACCTGTTCATCACCGGTGGTCCACTGCTGCATCCATTCAAACAGTGTTGCCTCGTAGGCAAAATCATCGGAGTGGTCCTGTGCCACATAGCCGACGTCGGCCTGCTCGGCCCACTTGATGGTGCCCGAGTCGGCGGATACGTCTCCGTACAGGCAGCGCAGCAAGGTGGTTTTACCCGCGCCGTTGGGGCCGATGATCGCGACTTTTTCACCCGCTTCAATGCTCAGGCTCAGATCTTCGAACAGTGTCTTGTCAAACGCCTTGTTGGCTTTTTCCATGACCACCGCCAGACGGTGCAGCTTCTTGTCCTGGGAAAAGCGGATAAACGGGCTGACCCGGCTCGAGGGCGGAATGTCTTCCAGCTTGATCTTCTCCAGCTGTTTGGCCCGCGAGGTGGCCTGCTTGGCTTTCGAGGCGTTGGCAGAAAACCGGCTGACAAAGGACTGCAGATCGGCGATCTGGGTTTTCTTCTTGGCGTTTTCGTTGTGTAGCCGTTCGCGGGCGGCAGTGGAGGCGATCATGTAGTCGTCGTAGTTGCCCGGATAAATGCGCAGCTCGCCGAAATCCAGGTCCGCCATATGGGTGCAGACACTGTTCAGGAAATGCCGGTCGTGCGAAATGATGATGATGGTGCTGTTGCGTTGGGTCAGAATGCCTTCCAGCCAGCGGATGGTGTTGATGTCCAGGTTGTTGGTAGGTTCATCCAGCAGCAACACGTCGGGATCGGAGAACAGTGCCTGGGCGAGCAGCACCCGCAGCTTCCAGCCGGGAGCAATGGCGCTCATGGGGCCGGTGTGTTGTTCTTCCGGAATCTCCAGGCCCAGCAGCAGCTCGCCGGCGCGGGCTTCGGCGGTGTAGCCGTCCAGCTCGGCGAACTGTACTTCCAGTTCCGCCACCTTCATGCCGTCGTCTTCGCTCATTTCCGGCAGGCTGTAAATGCGATCGCGCTCGGCCTTTACCTTCCACAGTTCGGTGTGGCCCATGATCACGGTATCCAGCACCGTGTATTCCTCAAAGGCGAACTGGTCCTGGCGCAGCATGCCCATGCGCACATTGGGCTCGAGCATCACCTGGCCGCCGGAGGGCTCCAGGTCGCGGCCCAGAATTTTCATGAAGGTGGATTTGCCGCAGCCGTTGGCGCCGATCAGGCCGTAGCGGTTGCCGTTGTTGAATTTGACCGAGACGTTCTCGAACAGGGGCTTGGCCCCGAACTGCATCGTAATATTGGCGGTAGAGATCACAAAGGGGTCCAACTGGGAGGTGTGGGCGCCGCAAGCGCGGTAGGGGAGGGCGCAAAAGGAGCGCAGTCTACCGGATACGGGCGCCCAGCCCAAGCGGATTTGCCGGGGCGGGACGCCAGGCTGGCGGAATCAGGCGCTGGCCTGAATGGCGGTCAGGGCGATGGTGTACACAATGTCGTCCACCGAGGCGCCCCGGGACAGGTCGTTCACCGGTTTGCGCAGGCCCTGGAGCATGGGGCCGATACTCACCAGGTTGGCGCTGCGTTGTACCGCCTTGTAGGTGGTGTTGCCGGTGTTGAGGTCGGGAAAAATGAACACGTTGGCCTTGCCCGCCACCGGGCTGTCCGGGGCTTTGCTTTTGGCCACCGAGGGGACGCTGGCGGCGTCGTACTGCAGAGGGCCGTCGATCACCAGGTCCGGGCGTTTTTCCTGAGCGAGGCGGGTGGCCTCGCGCACTTTTTCCACGTCGCTGCCGGAGCCGGATTTGCCGGTGGAATAACTGATCATGGCGATGCGCGGCTCAATACCGAAGGCGATGGCTGAATCACCGGACTGGATGGCGATATCGGCCAGCTCTTCGGCGTTGGGGTCCGGGTTGACGGCGCAGTCGCCGTAAATGACCGGCTGATCCGGCAACAGCATGAAAAAGATGGAGGACACCAGCGCCGCGTCGGGTTTGGTTTTGATCAACTGCAACGCGGGGCGGATGGTGTTCGCCGTGGTGTGCACCGCACCGGAGACCAGGCCGTCGACATCGCCCTGGGCGAGCATCATGGTGGCCAGCACCACGGTATCTTCCAGCATGGCCTCGGCCATGGGCTCGGTCAGCCCCTTGTGTTTGCGCAGGGTCACCATGGGTGCCACGTAATGGCGGTACACGGTTTCGGGGTCGATGATCTCGATATCCTCGGGCAGCACCACGTTGTAGCTGGCCGCCACGCGGTGCACATCATCCGTTTTGCCGAGCAGTACGCAGCGGGCGATGCCTTTCTGATGACAGAGGGCGGCGGCCTGAACCGTGCGCGGCTCGTCGCCCTCCGGGAGCACAATGCGCTTGGGGTTGGCGCGGGCACGCTGCACCAGTTGATAGCGGAAGGCCGGAGGGGACAGTCGCTTTTCCAGCCGGACATGGGTCCGCTCAATCAGCCAGCGGGCATCCAGGTCGGCGGCGGTGCTGTCCATCACATTGTTTATGCGTTCGATATCGTCCGGCGGTACTTCGGTGTTCATGCTGTTCAGTTGTTGCGCCACCTTGAAGGTGTTGCCGCCCACCAGCAGTACTGGCAGGCCGGATTTCAGGGCGGCCTGACACAGCGCCATGACGTTCGGGTCGGGATGCAGGCTGCCGGTAAGCAGAATGCCCGCCAGTGGCACCCCGTTCAGGGCGGCCATGCAGCTGGCCACCAGAATGTCTTCCCGGTCCCCCGGAATCACCACCAGGGTGCCGGCCTTGAGGGTCTGCAGCATGTTTTTCATGGTGCGCGCGCAGACGGTGATGTTCTGCACCCGGCGCTCGAGCAGTTGCCCTTCGTTGATGATTTCGGCATTGAGGTAATCACACACATCCCGGGTGCGGGGTGCCACCAGGTGGGGTTGCCAGCGAATCGCGCCCAGGCAGCGGAAGTGCTGCTGGGAGAACACCGGAAGCGAGGCGATGATGCGCTCCAGTCCGATGTTCTCCGGCTCTTCGCTGGTAGGCTCCTCGGTGGCCACCACCTGTTGGTACTCCAGGTCCGGCGCACCCACCTTGTTCAGGACGCAGCCGAGTAACCGGGGATTGTTGAAGCCGCCGAACAGGCTGGCCGCCATTTTGATGCGCTCGTTCAGCTGTGCCGTGCTGTCGGCGTTTTTGGCGGCCACCAGGATGATATCGGCATCCAGCGCCTTGGCCATGTCCTGGTTCAGTCGATCGATGTAGTTGTTGTCCGCCAGCGGCACCAGCCCCTCCACAATCACCACTTCGGCATCGCCCGCGGATTGCTGGTACACCTGAATGACGTCTTCCATAAACGCATCGGCATCGCCCTGGGCGAGCTTCTGTTGGGCATCGCTCAGGCGCAGCGGCTCGGCTGGCTTGAGGCCCAGTGTGGCCTGGGCCATATGGGTGGAGCGCTCGGGCCCGCGATCGTTACCGGAGCGCTGGGCAATGGGCTTGCAGAACGCGACTTTGACGCCGAGCTGATCCAGTGCCCGAACCAGACCCAGGGAGACGGAGGTCAGGCCGGTACCGACGCCAGTGGCGGTAATGAAAAAGGTGTGTTGCACAGCGGTTACCCCACGCCTGATGACAGATGAGTGAGTTGAAAAGCATCGTTGGCGATCATCCACTCTTCGCGGGTGGGAATGACCACCGCGGTGGTGGTGCCTGGGGCGTTGATGCGGCCCCGGTCGTCGCCGTGCTGCCTGTTAAGGGCAGTATCACATTCAAAGCCGAACAGGGGCAGGCGTTTCAGTACCTGCTCGCGCACCGGGGCGGCGTTCTCGCCAATACCCCCGGTAAAGACCAGCGCATCCAATCTTGGCAGGCTCGCGGCGAGCGCACCGATCTGCCGCGCCAACCGGAAACAGAACACCTCAATGGCCCGCTGGGCATCGCCGTTGCCGGACTGGGCCGCTTCTGTGAGAGTGCGCATATCGTTGGACAGGGCCGACAGGCCCAGCAGCCCGCTTTCCCGGTTGAGCATGGCGGTGATCTCCGCCAGCGTCAGCCCCAGCTTCTCGGCCAGAAATTCGTGCAGGCCCGGGTCCACATCCCCGCTACGGGTGCCCATCACCAGCCCTTCGAGCGGGGTCATGCCCATGGTGGTGTCTACCGACCGACCATTGTGGATGGCGGCGGCGCTGCAGCCATTGCCCAGGTGGGCGGTAATCAGGCCGTGATCCTGCGGGTCGAGTTCCAGGCGGTGAACCGCTTCGCCCGCTACGTATTGATGGCTGGTGCCGTGAAAGCCGTAGCGGCGCACGCGCTGCTCCCGGTACAGGCGAATGGGGATGGCGTAGAGATAGGCTTCGGGCGCAAGGCTCTGGTGAAAGGCGGTATCGAACACCGCCACCTGGGGAACCGCCGGGTAGAGACGCTGCATGGCCCGGATACCCAGCAGGTTGGCCGGGTTGTGCAGCGGCGCCAGGCTGGCGCAACCCTCGATACCCTCAATGACCGCCTCATCAATGACCACCGAGCCGGAAAACACTTCGCCGCCGTGCACCACCCGGTGACCGATGGCGGCCGGGGTGCCGACGTCATCCAGCAGCGAATGCACCTCGCGCAAGGCACCGTCATGGCCCTGGTCCGGAATCGCCCGGTGCTGTTTGGCGCCCTCGCCTTGCCAGCTCATCAGCGCCTCCGCTGTCCCCAACCGCTCGGCCAGACCGGCGAGGACTTCGCGGCCCGTGTGCATATCAAACACCGAGAATTTGAGCGATGAACTGCCTGAATTGATCACCAGAACGGGACTGCGAACCATGAACGACTCCGTGACTGTGGCTATTGCCACAGTGTAGCGGCTCCGTGGTTTGAAGGGGAGTCAGCCGATGGGGGTAGGGTGGTCGGATGTTTTTCGGAGTTGAAGGCTTGTTCGTGGTTGCCCAACGTGTGGTTACGGCGGATGCGGGCTTCGCCCTTATCCGCCCTACGCCAACTTCGGCAGGTTACATGGCCGCGCAGAATGCGGGTAGCACGGCAGGTCGCGTAGGGCGGATAAGCGCAGCGCATCCGCCGTAACCAGGGCGACACAAAGCCATATTTATTAACTATTAAACCCATATTGCCAATAGCTATCACACTCATTGATATATAGAACTTCTATTAAAAGATATTTTTTAATAGCATAAGCCTCGTATTAGGTTTTCCCTTAAATCCACTCAACGAGGAACTTTGCATGTCTCGCTATATTGAATCCGACCTGAAACCCTTCAGTGCCCATGCTTACCACAACGGTGAGTTCGTAAAAGTCACTGACGAAGATGCGAAGGGTAAGTGGGCCGTATTCTTCTTTTACCCCGCCGACTTCACTTTTGTATGCCCCACCGAGCTGGGCGACCTGGCGGACAACTACGCTGAATTCCAGAAGCTGGGTGTCGAGATCTACTCGGTGTCCACCGATACCCACTTCACCCACAAGGCGTGGCACGACTCCTCCGAAACCATCGGTAAGCTCCAGTTTCCGATGATTGCGGACCCGACCGGTCAGATCAGCCGCAACTTCAACGTGCTGATTGAAGAGGAAGGCATCGCCGATCGCGGTACCTTTGTGGTCGACCCTCAGGGCAAGATCCAGATCGTGGAGATCACGGCGGGTGGTATCGGCCGCGATGCGTCCGAGCTGCTGCGCAAGATCAAAGCCGCCCAGTACATCGCCGCTCACCCGGGCGAAGTCTGCCCCGCCAAGTGGAAAGAAGGTGAGGAGACACTGGCTCCGTCACTGGACCTGGTCGGCAAGATTTAATCCCGACCCGTTCATTGCTTAATCACGCCTTAGGCCCATCTTCGGATGGGCCCTTTTTTAACGAATCCGTTAGACCGAATTTTTAAGGACACACCGATGTTGGATGCAACGCTGAAACAGCAACTGGACACCTATTTGCAGAAGATCGTCAATCCGATCGAGATTCGTGTGTCCGGTAATGAAACCCCCAAGTCTTCCGAGCTGGAGAGTCTGGCGAGTGAAATCGCCGAGTTGTCCGCCAAAATTGAACAGAAACCCGGTAACGGCAAGCGCCGTCCGGCCATGGCGATTGCCCCCGCCGGTGAAGAACCCCGCGTCAGCTTCGCGGGTATTCCCATGGGGCACGAATTCAGTTCGCTGGTACTGGCGCTGCTTCAGGCGGGCGGTCATCCGTCCAAGGCCGACCCGGAGGTGTTGGAGCAGGTGCGTCAGTTGGAAGGCGAATTCCATTTTGAAACCTACATTTCCCTGTCCTGCCAGAACTGCCCGGATGTGGTTCAGGCCCTGAACCTGATGGCGACCCTGAATCCGAATATCACCCACGAGATGATCGACGGTGGTCTGTTTCAACAGGAAGTGGAAGAGCGCCAAGTGATGGCGGTGCCCGCCGTTTATCTGAACGGCGAACACTTTGGTCAGGGCCGCATGACCCTGGAAGAGATCGTCAATAAGCTGGACACCGGTGCGGCCGACCGGAAGGCCGCCGCGCTGAGTGAGCGAGATCCCTATGATGTATTGATTGTCGGTGGTGGCCCCGCCGGTGCCGCCGCGGCCGTATACGCCGCGCGCAAGGGCGTGCGCACCGCCCTGTTGGCCGAGCGTTTTGGTGGCCAAGTGATGGATACCATGGGCATTGAAAACTTTATCTCGGTGCCCTATACCGAGGGTCCGAAACTGTCCGCCGGGTTGGAGCAGCACGTCAAGGAATACGGCGTGGACATCATCACCGAACAGCGTGCGGCGAGCATCGCCCGGCACAAGATGATTGACCTGGAACTGGAAAGCGGCGCGACTCTGTCGAGCAAATCCGTGGTGCTGGCCACCGGTGCCCGTTGGCGCGAGCTGGGCGTGCCCGGCGAAGCCAAGTACCGCAACAAGGGCGTCGCTTACTGCCCGCACTGTGATGGCCCCTTCTTTAAAGGCAAGCATGTCGGGGTGATTGGCGGCGGTAACTCTGGTGTCGAGGCGGCGATTGATCTCGCAGGCATTGTCGAGCATGTGACCGTGTTCGAATATGCCGACACGCTCAAAGCGGATGACGTGTTGCAACGCAAGGCGCGATCCATGCCGAATGTCACCATCATTACCAGCGCCCAGACCACCGAGATCAACGGCGATGGCAACAAGGTCAACGGCATCACTTACACCGATCGCCTGACCGGCGCGAGCCAGACCATTGAGTTGGCCGGGGTGTTTGTCCAGATTGGCCTGGTGCCCAATACTGAATGGCTCAAGGGCAGCGACCTGGCGTTGAACCGCTTTGGTGAAATCGAGATCGACGCCCGCGGTGCGACTTCCATGCCCGGCGTGTTTGCCGCGGGGGATGCCACCACCGTGCCGTACAAGCAGATCGTGATTTCCATGGGTGCCGGTGCGACGGCGGCGTTGAGTGCCTTTGATCATCTGATTCGCAGTTCGGTGGAAGAGGAAGATGATGCGGCGGCAACGGCGAAAGCCGAAGTGGCTACGGCGTAGGTTCACTTACGGTAACGGCGGATGCGTGCTTCGCACTTATCCGCCCTACGGGTACCTCGGAGCCAGGCGTAGGGCGGATAAGGCCAAAGGCCGCATCCGCCGTCACCCAACGCCTGCACCATCCCCCAACCACACCCACCTCCCCATAAGCTACACTGGGATCATTCGTTTCACCTCGAAGGAGTGCCCCATGAAAACCATTGCGGTACGCAACCCCGCCACCCTCGAATCTCTGGAGCTTCAAAACCGCCCGGAGCCGGGTGAACCCGGTCCGGGGGAAATCCGCGTGCGTCTGCACGCCAGCTCCCTCAACTTTCATGACCTGAGCGTGGTCACCGGCATCATCCCCACCGAGGACAACCGTATCCCCATGTCCGACGGCGCGGGGGTGGTGGATGCCGTGGGGCCGGAGGTCACCGAGTTCCAACCGGGCGATCATGTGGTGTCCACCTTCTTCCCCCAATGGTTGTCGGGCCCACCCCGTATCGGTGATTTCTCCACTACCCCCGGTGACGGCATTGATGGCTATGCCCGGGAGTCGGTCGTGCGCCCGGTACACTATTTCACCCTGTCCCCGAAAGGCTATAGCCACGAAGAAGCGGCGACCCTGACCACCGCCGGCCTCACCGCCTGGCGGGCTCTGGTC
This sequence comes from Marinimicrobium sp. UBA4509, assembly GCF_002388575.1. Lineage (NCBI taxonomy): Bacteria > Pseudomonadati > Pseudomonadota > Gammaproteobacteria > Cellvibrionales > Cellvibrionaceae > Marinimicrobium > Marinimicrobium sp. UBA4509. The sequence goes on along the minus strand of NZ_DGMV01000050.1, from coordinate 56,734 downwards.
GTCGATGGTGGCCTGAAAGCGGGCGCGACGGTGCTCACCCTGGGCACCGGTGGGGTATCGATCTTTGCGGTGCAGATGGCCAAGGCCATGGGGGCGCAGGTGATTGCCACGTCGTCCTCCGATGCCAAGCTGGAAAAGCTCAAAGCCCTCGGTGCCGATCATGTGATCAACTACCAGAACGATCCCGAGTGGGGCAAAACGGTGCGCAAGCTCACCGATGGTTACGGCGCCGACCACATCATCGAAGTGGGCGGCCCCGGCACCTTGCCGCAATCGATCAACGCGGTGGCAATTGGCGGACACATCGCATTGATCGGGGTGTTGACCGGCGTGGCGGGCGATATTCCGACCGCTCGCCTAATGGCAAAGCAGGCTCGAATTCAGGGGCTGATTGTCGGCAGTCGTGCGGATCAGCAAGCGATGGTGCGCGCACTGGAAGTGCTCAGCTTCAAGCCGGTGATTGACCGATCATTTGCTCTGGAAGATATCGCTGACGCCTTTCAGTATGAACAGTCGGGCCAACACTTTGGCAAGATCACCTTGACGATTTAGTCGCGTTGGGTGGTCCGGGGCACCTCGAGGGTGCCCCTGTTAAACTTACCGACACCGGGGCGACAGGGGTCTGTCTGGCACGTATACTCACATCGTCAAGACAACAATTACATTAGAGTTTCCCAATGGCGAATGGCCCCGACTTGCCGGCAGACGATTCCGACAGTGAACTGAATGTTCTTCTGGCAGCACAGCCCATATACGACCGAGAGAATGCAGTGGCCGGTGTGGAGCTGCTGTATCGAAACGACGAGGGCCAGACCGCCTTTGATGTCGGTGAGCGCAACGCGACCAACGAACTGTTGTTCAACTTCTGTACGGGCGTCAGCGATCAGATCAAGCGCTATCAGGCCCCGGCTTTTATTAACGTGTCCCGCAGCTTTTTGTGTTCCGGTGCGTTTCTGCCCATCGACCCGGGTCGGGTCGTGGTGGAGCTGGTAGAGAGGATCGACCCGGACGCGGAAGTGATCGAAGCGGTTCGGCGTTGGCACCAGCGCGGCTTCAGTTTTGCGCTGGACGATTTTGAGTTCAAACCCGAGTGGGAACCCCTGTTGCGCATGTCTTCCATCATCAAAGTGGATGTGGAGAAAACCCCCTTTCATCAGGCCCTCACCTACCGCAAACAGTTATCCCACTACCCGGTGCGCTGGCTGGCCGAGCGAATTGAAACACCCGAAGATCATCAACGTTTCTATGCCGCTGGTTTCGATCTGTTTCAGGGCTACTTCTTTGCCCGCCCGAAAATCATTCACGGAAAGAAACTCAGCCCCGCCGCATTGAATGTCGCCCGCCTGATCGGACTTCTGTACGCACTTGAACCCGATATTGATCGTATCACCCAGGTATTGTCCGAAGATCCGATGCTGTCGGTGAGTCTGATCCGGATCGTCAACAGCCCCCTTTACAAAACCCGCCAGGAAGTCAGCTCGCTCAAAGAGGTGGTCATGCGCATGGGCATCCTGGCGATCCGTCGTTGGGTATTGCTGATTTCTTCCCTGCAGGGTGGCTCGCCGGAAAAGGTGCGGTTGATTCTGGTGCGTGCCCAGGCCTGCGCCGCGCTGTCTGAATACTACCGGGGTAAACCGCTGGATTCCGGTCGGGCGTTCCTGGCCGGGCTGCTGTCCGGGGCGGATGTGATGCTGGGCGTTGATCTGCCGACGTTTCTGGATGCGCTGGATATTTCCAGTGATGTGAAAGCCGCCGCGTTGACCCGAGAAGGCGGTCTTGGAAAGGTGGTCGATGTCATAGAGCGGCTGGAGCGCCGCCTGGCGATGAAACAAGACCTGTCTACCGTCAACCGAACCCTGGTTCGGCTGTACGAACAGAGCGCACAGAACGTGCAGGCGCTGTTCAACCATGTCTGATCGGCACTTTGCCCGTCATTGAGTGGCGTGCAATGAGCTATTGACCGTGTGGAGTGCTTGTCGTCCTTGGTCGTTAGCAGGTAGACTCCATGCCATGAAGAGAAGCTCCCTGATCCTGTTTCTGATGTTGGTGGCTGTCGCGAACCTGGTGTTCGCTGCGGACTGGCATGAGTTGGTGATGGGAGATGCAACGGCATTGGAGCAGATCGCGGATGCGGATAGCGCCGTCGATGCCGATCACTCAGAACACTCTCACTCCGAGCATTCTCATCCTCCGGGTGGAAGCTGCGTTCACGCCCACAGCTGTCACGCCCACGCTCATCTGTTCTTTGTCGCCAATGGTGATTTTGGCTCCCTCCGACCGATCGGCCACCGCTGGCAGGCGGAGCACTTGCCCCTACCTCCGCAGTTCTTTATGGCACCCGATGTGCCACCTCCCATAGCCTGATTTGACACCTTAGTGATCAAGCGATGACTTGTCGGCCCGACGATTGGCCCGGCATGAGTCGGCCCGTGTCTATTTCTGAACCATCAGGCAGGTAACACATGTTTCTCTCTCTATTCACCCTTCCGTCAAGGCGGAGGGGGCTATTTGGGCTTATTGCGCTCCTGTGGGCCTCGACCGCTGTGCCCGCGGGAGCGGCGCCAAAGCCTCTGTCCTTGAATGAGGCCTTGGCTTATACCCTGGAGCGACACCCCGAGTTGGCGCAGTTTCCTTATCGTCGCCGAGCGGCAGAAGCCCGTGAACTTCAGGCGGGCTTGAGGCCCAACCCGGAGCTGGCCGTGGAGGTGGAAAATATTGGCGGCAGTGGCCGTTTTAGCGGTACCGGTTCGGCCGAAACCTCGCTGGTGCTGAGTCAACTGATCGAGCTGGGAGGTAAACGCGGCCAGCGGGAAGACGTTGCACGCTATCGCACTGACCTGGTTGATAGTGAGTACCGTCAGGTTCGCTGGCAGGTCCTGGCGGAAACGGTACGTCGCTATCTGAGTGTCGCGGAAGCCCAGGAAGACATCCAACTGGCCGAGCTCTCTTTGGCGTTGGCGCGGGAAAGCCGGGAAACCATCCAGCGGCGTGTCCAGGCAGGAACCACCAGCGATGCGTCTCTTCAGCGTTCGGCCATTGCGGTCACTCGGGCGGAGCTGGCCCTTGAGTCGGCCCAGCAGCAGTTGGCGTCGGCCCGAGTCGAGCTCGCCGCGCAGTGGGGCGAGACCGAACCGGATTTCGAGCGGGTTAGCGCCGCACTTTACGACCTGGTGGCGTTGCCGGAATTCAGCCGAGTACGCCGTCACCTGGAAGATTCTCCACAGCTGTCCCGCTATATCACCGAACGGCGACTGCGCGAAGCGGAATTGCAGTTGGCCCGGGCCCGTGGCCGGCAGGACCTTCGAGTTGGGGTCGGCGTCAGGCAGGTGCGGGAAACCGACGACCACGCCTTTACCCTGAGCCTGTCCATGCCGCTCGGCGTCAGCGATCGAAACCAGGGCGAAGTCCGGGCCCGTCAGGCCGAGTACGAGCAACTGGCACTGGAAGAGAAAGCAACTCGGGTGCAATTGATGGCCCGAATCCAGCGGTTGTACCAGGAGCTGGAAGTGTTCCGTAACACGGCGCTTCGCCTGCGAGGGGAGGCATTGCCTTCCGCGCGCGCCGCCCTTGAGAGCATTCGCCGTGGCTATCAGGAAGGGCTCTATACCTACCTGGAGTTGGTGGATGCCCGGCAAGAGCGCCTGGCGGTAGAGCGCGATGCGCTCAAGGCGGCCATCAACTTCCACCAGACGCTGGTGACTCTCGAACAACTGACTGGCACGGGGTTGACCGGGCAATGGAGTCTGACTCCCGACTCAATAGAAGGGGTCAGTGAACCCTACGAACCCGAAACCCGTTTTACTAAAGAACAAGCAGGTGAATCATGAAGCCGTTAGCATCCGTCTGGATTTTTATGATCAGTATCGCGCTGCCCTTGTCCGGGGTCAGCATCAATGCACAGGCTCAGCAAACCGAACACAACGATCACGAGCACGAACAAGCGCAGGAAGGAGAAACCCATAACGAAGAAAAGCACGGCGAGCACGAGGGCCACGGTGAGGAGGAAAACCACGGTGAGCGGGAATCTGATCACCAAGCCCATGGAGAAGGGGAAGAAGCCCATAATGAAGCGGGCGGAGGAGCCCACGAGGAGCATGGCGGGCATGAAGGCCACGAAGAGCAAGGAGCCTCGGTTGATCCCGAAACGCTCCGGGCGTTGGGTGGAGAAGTGAAAGTTGCAGGCCCCGGAAAAGTAAGTCAGACCGTGTCTCTGCCAGGAGAAGTTCGCCTGAACAAAGAAGCGGTGGCTCAGGTTAGCCCTCGTTACCCGGCCCAGATTGTTGATGTCAGTGCCCGGATTGGTGATTCCGTTTCGGCCGGCGATACCCTCGCGGTTGGCGAGAGCTCCCAGACCCTGCAGCGCTTTCCGCTCAAGTCCCTGATTCGCGGCACGGTCATTGATCGCTCCGCAACACTGGGCGAACAGATTCAACCCACCGACGCCGCGTTCGTTGTGGCGGACCTTTCCACGCTCTGGGTCGATATTGCGCTCTACCCACGGCAGATTGGGCGTGTGGAGACAGGTCAGCCGGTGCGCCTTAGCACGGCGTTCGGTCCCGAACCGGTCAACGCCCGAATCGATTATCTCGATCCCATGGTCAGCGAACAGCTACGCACCGGCCTGGCCCGGGTATATCTTGATAACACGTCCGGCCAATGGCGTCCCGGCATGTTTATTGAGGCTGAGGTGACGCTGGCCGAGACACAGGCCGAGGTGGTGGTGCCTCATACGGCGGTCATCGAATATCAGGGCCGCGAGGTGGTTTTTGTACGGGAGGGTGAGCGTTGGCACCCCCGGCCCGTCACTCTGGGTGCAAAAGATCGGGACCAGGTGGTCATCCGGTCCGGTCTCGCTTCCGGTGAACAATACGTCGCAAAAGGCGGTTTCACGCTGAAAGCGGATTTGCTCAAGAGTGAATTCGAATCGGGCCACAACCACTAGCACGCGGAGGTTTTTATGCAAGCGATTATTCGAGCGGCGTTGCAAAACCGGCTGCTGGTGGTGGTGATGGCCCTGGCCACGGTGATTGGTGGCTATGCCGCCTATCGGAGTCTGCCGGTGGATGCCTACCCGGACATTTCACCTTCGTTGGTACAGGTGTTTGTAGAGACCGAAGGGCTCGCGCCGGAAGAGGTGGAAAAGTATGTGACCTACCCCCTGGAAAGCGCCATGAACGGCTTGCCCAAACTGGACCATGTTCGGTCAGTGTCGAACTTTGGCCTGTCGGTGGTGAACATCTATTTCGAGGACGGCACGGACATCTATTTCGCCCGACAACTGGTCAGCGAACGGCTGCAACAGGCCAGAGAGGCCATTCCGAACGGGTTTGGTGAACCGGTCATGGGGCCGATTACCACCGGTCTGGGACAGATTCTGTTCTATGTGCTGGAAGATACCAGTGGTGAGTACAGCCGCACCGAAATGCGTGAAATTCAGGACTGGATTGTCAAGTTCACCCTGCAGACGGTCAAGGGCGTGACTGAAGTGCTGTCCATTGGCGGTAACGTCAAGCAGTTTCAGGTGCGTATCGATCCGCAGGCGCTGTTGCAGTACGACATTTCCTTGCCGCAGATCAAACGCCGGATCGAAGCAAACAATGCCAATGCCGGTGCCCAGTTTATTATCCAGAATGACGAGCAATTCATTGTTCGCTCTGTCGGTCTGGCAAAAGATCTTGATGACCTTCGCAACATCGTGGTCAAAAGCGTTGATGGTATACCCGTCTATCTGCATCAGCTGGGCGAACTGGCCATTGGTGGTGAAATCCGTCGCGGGTTGACCACCAAGGATGGCGAAGGCGAAGCCGTGGTGGGGATGGTGTTAAAGCTGATTGGTGCCAACACCTCCAATGTGATCGGTGCAGTGAAAGAGGAGTTGGCGACCATCAACGCTAACTTGCCGGAAGGGGTTGAAGTCAGCCCCTATTACGACCAGGCGCAACTGGTCAAGGCCGCCGTTTCCACCGTCACCAATGCGTTGCTTCAGGGTATTGCTTTGGTCGCGATCGTGTTGCTCGCCTTTATGGGGGGCTGGCGACCTAGCCTGGTAGTGGCGCTGTCCATTCCGTTCTCGGTGTGCCTGGCGTTGATTGCCATGAAATGGTTTGGTATCTCCGCAAACCTGATGTCCCTGGGTGGTCTGGCCATCGCCATCGGCATGATGGTGGACGGCGCCGTAGTGGTGGTCGAGAACATCGACCGACTGTTGCGCGAGTCCTCCGCGGATGAGTCGCGCCTGCACATAGTGGCGCGGGCCAGTCAGGCGGTAGCGCGGCCCATACTCTTTGCCATCAGCATCATTATTGTGGTGTTCCTGCCCCTGTTCAGCTTGCAGGGGGTGGAAGGGGCCACCTTCCGGCCGCTGGCGTACACGGTCTCTCTGGCCATGGTGGGCTCGCTGATTTTTGCTCTGGTGGTGGCTCCGGTGGTGGCCTCTTTGATCATGCGCCGCCCGAAGTCAGAACAGGCTTCAGACGAGCCCAGTGGTTTGATTGGCTTTGTCGCCCGTGGTTACCGACCGCTATTGCAGGGCGTTATCCGACGCCGCTGGATTGGGGTGACCATCGCGGGACTGGTACTTGCCGTCGGTGTAGCTGTTGGGCCTCGTCTTGGCTCCGAGTTTGTGCCTCGATTCAACGAGGGGGATCTGCTGATTCGGGCCACTATGGCGCCCTCCATCTCGCTGGATAAGGCCAAACAGTCCATGACGCTGTTTGAACGTCAGTTGCTGGAGCGTTTCCCGGAAGTGACTCAGGTCGTGACCCGGATCGGCCGCGGTGAAGTCGGTGCGCATGCCGACCCGGTAAACAGCGCGGAGATCTTTGTCGGACTCAAACCCAAGGAGCAGTGGCAGACGGCGGAAACACTCGATGGCCTATACTCCGCAATGAGCGCCGAGTTTGAAGACTTCCCCGGCACCAAGTTCAATTTTACCCAGCCCATTGCCGCAGCGGTGGATGAGTTACTTACCGGGACAAAAGCCGAGCTGGCCGCCAAGCTCTTTGGGGATGATCTGAGTGTTCTGGATCAGAAAGCCACGGAAATTGCCGAGGTGATGCGTCAGGTCTCTGGTGGGGAAGACGTGCAGAAGGACCAGGTGGGAGGCACACCCCAGGTTCGCATCGAACTGGACCGGGAAGCCATTGCCCGCTATAACCTGAATGTATTGGATGTACAGGAAACCATCAGTATCGCCATTGGCGGGGACAGCGCCGGTCAGGTGTTCGAGGGTATCCGTCGGTTTGATATCTATGTGCGCCTGAAAGAGTCCTCAAGAGACCGAACGGAAGTGATTCGGGATCTGAAAGTTCGCAACGAACAGGGCCAGCAGATTCCTCTCAGCGAGCTCGCCAGAGTGGAAGAGGTGGTTGGTCCACGACAGGTTACCCGGGAAAACAACCAGCGCTTTATCACCATTCAGGCCAACGTCCGGGACCGGGATATTGGCTCCTATGTGGCCGAGGCGGATCGAATGATTGCCGAGCAGGTGGAGCTTCCGCCGGGCTATTTCCTGAAGTGGGGCGGCCAGTTCGAACTTCAGCAGCAGGCCAACAAGCGCTTGATGGTGGTGGTGCCGATCACCCTGACGCTGGTATTTTTCATGCTGTACGCCAACTTCGGTTCTCTGCGCAATGCGCTGTTGATCATGCTCAATATTCCTCTGGCCTTGGTTGGCGGTATTGTATCGCTGTGGCTGGCGGGGCTGAGCCTATCGGTGCCGGCGTCCGTGGGCTTCATTGCCCTGTTCGGTATCGCGCTTGAGAACGGCTTGGTATTGGTCAGCTACCTGAATGAGTTGGTGCGCGATGGTGTGCCAATGGCGAAAGCCTGCGTTCAGGGCGCGATGGCGCGCTTGCGCCCGGTCATAATGACGGCGGTCACCACCGGACTGGGCCTGGCGCCCCTGCTGTTTGCTACAGGCACGGGCAGCGAAGTACAGCGACCGTTGGCGGCGGTAGTGATCGGTGGCTTGGTGACCGCCACCATTCTCACGCTGGTTATTCTGCCAGCGCTGTATCCCTGGTTCGCCGATCGTGTGAATGGCGACGACCAGGCAACATCTTGAGGTGACACCATGCAAGAGATTAAAGCTTATATAAAGACACGTAGGCTGGAGTCAGTGACGTTGGCCCTACACCGCCTGGACGGCATCACCGGGATGAGCGTGTCGGACGTTCGAGGGTTCGGACGCAGTAAGGCGCACAGCAGTGCAACGCACCCGATTGCGGGTGCGTCGGAATTTTCCGAACACGTGAAACTGGAAATTGTGTGCCAGGATCACTTGGTGGATGACGTGGTGGAACTGCTCAAAACCGAGGCTCATACCGGGCTTAGAGGCGATGGTCGCATTTTTGTGACCGACGTGCGTCGTGCCGTCCGCATACAGGATGGAGTAGAAGGCGACTCGGTGGTTTGATCCAGGCCTGAGCCGGTCGCCTGGGCGACCGGCAATTTCTTATTTTTGGAGGCGGGGAGGGTAAAGATGCACGATCATGGTCACAGTCATGGAGGCGAAGGTGTGCGCATCGGCTGGGCGTTTTTCTTGAACGTTGGCTTTACCATTATTGAGTTTGTCGGTGGTGTACTGACTAACAGTACTGCCATCATGGCCGATGCAGTGCACGATCTGGGCGACTCCTTGTCTATCGGATTTGCCTGGTTGCTGGCCCGGTTGAGCAGTAAGCAGGCTACGGCCAGTTTCACCTACGGGTATCGTCGTTTCTCCTTATTGGGCTCTTTCATAAACGCGTTGGTACTCATTGTCGGCTCGGTGTGGGTGCTCAGTGAAGCGATTCCCCGACTCGATGATCCGCCCATGCCGATGGCAGGGGGCATGCTGGGCATGGCGGTCTTTGGTGTACTCGTCAATGGTTTTGCCGCCTACAAGCTCAGCAAGGGCAAGACGCTGAATGAACGCGTCCTGAACTGGCACCTGATGGAAGACGTATTGGGCTGGGTCGCCGTTCTGGTGGTAGCGATCATTCTGATGTTCGTCGATTGGCCGATTCTTGACCCATTGCTTTCTATCGGCTTTACGTTGTTCATTCTGTTCAATGTGGGTCGCAATTTCTGGCAGACAGTCAGACTGTTCCTGCAGGCGTCCCCAAGTCCTGAGCTGAAGCAGTCCGTAGAACAAACCCTGCGTTCGTTGCCGGGCGTCGAGGACCTGCACCATTTGCATCTTTGGTCGTTAGATGGGGAGCGTCATGTGTTGTCCGTGCATCTGAGAACCGGGGAGCTGAACAGCGTTGAAGACCAGAAACAGTTGAAACATGCCATTTCTCACGCCCTTTCCGAGTATGAGTTGGCACATACAACGGTTGAGCTGGAGTTCGATACAGAGCCATGTAGGGATCGTTGACTACACCTCCCTCTGGGTCTCAATCATTGGGTAACGGTGCTCTGTTAGCAATTGACTAAAGCCAGGAAGTGATGCCCCTATGTTGGAGACGATGGGAGCCAGACTGCTGCACATAACCCCGTTCGACGGTCGGAGCGCTCCTCCAGTGTCAATATGCCGCCGTGGCGCTCGGTGATTCTCTGGGCGATTGCCAGGCCGAGGCCGGCTCCGGAGCCCTGGCGCTGGTCGAGGCGGACGAAGCGGTTGAGCGCCTTGTTTCGATCCTCTTCCGGTATGCCCGGGCCATGGTCGCAGATTGTAAGCTGGTACCCACCGCGAGTCGGGCTCAATGTGAGTGTTACTTCACTGCTCTCAGGCCCGTACTGTATGGCATTGGCCAGTAATGAGCGAATCATGGTGTTGATCAGCGTGGGGTTGCCCATAATCCAGGCTTCGCCATCTGTTTCGAGCAACTGCAGCTCAATCTGCTTTTCCTGGGCCAT